>CAZWTV010000226.1:0-1501 GCA_964637225.1 uncultured Sediminibacterium sp. | reverse complement strand
CAGCAGATGGATATAATTCGTATCTAAAATCCGTATTGGTAATTTTAGTTCTTTTTAACCCTGGATTACCTGTAACAGAAGCGTTTAATTCAAAATCATAAATACTTAAAGCAGACAACTCTCTTAATTCCGGACGAATCACAGTTTGAGATCCTGTTATTCTTAAGTTTGATTTATCACCTATTTTGATAGTTGCGTTTACACCTGGTAAATAATCAGTTACTTTTGAATAAGTATGTCTTGGATCCCACTTCTTCACCGATCCAACTAATTGGTCAAAATCTTCTACTCTTAAACCCCAAACCACTCTTAAGCCATCAGATAATTTATTATCAAATTGAACATAACCGGCATTTAAAATAGTGTTGGCTAAGTATCTGAAATTTCTATTTTGAATAGAGTTAAAAGCAAATTTGTCGTCATATCCATTACCATAGTTTGCTGGTACAAATGCCGATTCTGCAGGAAGTAATCTTAATGAAAGATTATCTACAGGCATTGTAATGGCGAATAATTGTGCATCATATAAACGGTCTTTCACTTGAATCATGTAACCCGCTTTCACAGTGTTTTGTTTATTTAATTTAAAAGTTAAATCGCCACCGCCAGTATAAATATAGTCGTTAAGTGTTTGGAATACGCGACTACCAGATTGTTGAGATAAGGTATTTGAAATATTTAATACATAAGGATCATTACCTGTAATGTTCTTAGTATACAATATTCTTCTTTGGTCAGGACTATAGCTATCTAAAATTGTAAAGGCTCCATACCAGTTGAACTTTAAATTATTAGACAAACTATGTTCCCCATTTAATTGGTTGGTAAAAAATACGTTTTGATTAAATACAAACTCATTACCTTTTACTAATTGCTGTCTATCATAAACAGTTCCTGCTCTTTGAGTAAAATCGTTATTTGTTTTAATATTCGCTATAGCTTTATAACTAATCTTATTTAATGGATTTAAAAAGATAGATAATCCAGCAATGGCTCCTACGTTAACGTCATTAATATACTTCTTATCGTTTAGTGCTACATAAGGAAAGAAGCCTGCATTTGATAACCCATTTTGATTATTCGTGTTATCTTGGTATTTATAAGCGTTAGCATAACTAACACCAAATGTTCCTCCAATTTTCTTACCCCAAAATGTTCCGGCAAAACCGCCATTCATTTGTAAACTTAGATTAGGCTTAGCGGTAATTCTTTCTGGTGCCCAATTGCTTGACATAGTTTTACCTAAAGCTGTTTTAGCAGTCATGCTAGAAGTATCGAAATTTGACTTCGTTGTATAGCCTGTAGGTAAAGATCTTGTACCATCATCAATACCATACCAGTCTGTTTTACCACCCTTATCTTTTAAGAAGTCCTTTCCAGTAATTAAACTATTGGCGCTTGTTCCAATTTGAACATTGAAGAAATTCTTAGAAGGTACATCCTTTGTATTTACTTGAATTAATCCACCCGCCCACTCACCTGGTAATTCTGGAACGAAGGC
>CAZWTV010000225.1:0-1516 GCA_964637225.1 uncultured Sediminibacterium sp. | reverse complement strand
CCATTAAAATTAGTATCAACAGTACTTGAATTATTAGCAGCAGTAATTGAAATAATAAAAAAGGGGTAGTCCAAATGACTACCCCTTTTTTATTGCTAATAATAGGATCTATTAAATCTCAAAATAATTAGATTTACAATAAATCTACACTAAACACAATGAATGAATCTGATAGGATCATTTTAATTTCTTCACGCATTTGAACATAGGTATTTAAACAAAGATCGGTTAGATGGAAAAAGAAATTTTTTGGCGTCCTATGGTGGTTTATCTAGAAATATCAAAGCAACTATCAAATATCATCGAAAGAAAAAAATATATTTAGATTAATTTTGATAAGATTAAGTATTCTATAAATTTTGATTAAAATGAAACTAGCAGCCGGAGTTTATATCAAAAGTACTGAGGCTTTAAATGGTAGTTTCTTTGAGAAAACAACCATTCTAATTATAGAACACAATGAAGCTGGAAGTACTGGATTTATAATTAATAAGCCGTTGAGAAAATCTTTAAATGATCTTATTGAATTCAATGATTGTTTAGCATTCCCAATATTGGATGGAGGTCCGGTTGACAGAGACCACCTTTATGTTTTACATAAACGGCCAGATCTAATTGATGGTGGTAAACAGGTTCCCAATACTCTTTACATAGGAGGTAATATGAAGAAAGTCATTGAAGCCATCAACAAATCAAGAATAAATGATGGTGATATTCAACTTTTTATAGGTTATTGTGGTTGGAATCATGGTGAATTAGAAGCAGAGATAGATGAGGGTTGTTGGTTACTAAGTAATTAATGACAAATTGTAAATATTTCTTTTGTATATTTAAGAAAAAAAACTATGAAAAAACTACTATTATTTTCATGCATTATAATTTCATTAATTGCATGTACTTCACAAGGCACTAAAACAGAAAAACCAATTGGTTTTGATATGTCTGGAGGAGAAGGAAGAACCGATTTATATGGAGGTAATTTATCTAATGTATCATTAATGGAAAAATTCTTTACAGCTCTTAATAATAGAGACACAGCAACTATAAGAAGTTTAGAAGCTTCCGAAAACTTACAAATTTATACTCCAGAAGGTAACGTAATAACATCTGTTGATAGTAATATTATAAATTTATCAACTTGGTTTACTGCAAATAATCCAAAATGGAAAGTAAATTTTTCTGCCGCAAATAGCTATACAGATAAAAGCGGTAAAATAAATGAATGGGTTACTTCAGGTACTTTAGTTACTCAAACCGTTGATGGCAAAGAAGTAAAACTAAATGATTATTTTGATGCATTCATTGTAAATGGGAAAATTCAAAAAATGTTTGTTACTCAAAGAAAAGTTACTGCAGGAGAATAAACATTATAATTTTAGATAAATAAAATAATTAAAACGAAATTTTACATTTCAATCTATTTTTCAGAATTATTAGATTTTGCATACATTCAAGTTTATTTCAAAAAATTTCATATCAAAAAAAGGAGGTTATTATTACCTCCTTTTTTTTGATT
>CAZWTV010000224.1:0-1517 GCA_964637225.1 uncultured Sediminibacterium sp. | reverse complement strand
CTGTAAGCGAATATCCCAAAAAGGAGAATTGGCAGATTTACTTTTTGAATTTTCTTTGGATAGGCAGGTAGTATCTTGTGAATTAAATAAAGTTATTTCAGCTGTAGCACCTTCCATAATACTTGCAGGATTTAAATTGAAAATATGTCTAGCATTAATTGAAAATAATTCAGCTAATTTTGAATCAGATAGGGATGGAATAGTTTGCTTTATAACACTAAAGCATGTTTCAATGGAAGCTATTCCTGCTTTGGCATTTTCAAATTCAATATTTTTTGCATCCCAATCCTGAGGGATATGATGTGAACTAATACAATCCACTATTCCATTTTCTACTGCTTTAATAATTGCTTTTTGATCTGCTTTGGTACGAAGTGGAGGGAAAACTTTTAATAAAGTGTTGTAATCTTTTATATCATTCTCTGAAAAAAACAAGTGATAAGGAGTCACACTACAAGTAATTTGTAAGCCTTCTTTTTTAGCAGCAGCAATTAAAGCAATTCCTTTGGCCGTACTTACAGAAGTAATATGAAGTTTTGAATTAGTATATTTTACTAATTCAATATCTCTTTGAATCATTAATTCTTCCGCAATAGCTGGAATTCCGGGAAGACCTAATTGTGTTGACAAAATTCCTTCATTGATTAATCCAATATTCCCTAAACTTTTATCAATGGGCAACTGAATCACCACTCCCTCAAAGGCTTTTACATATTGCAAGCCTTTTAAAAATAAAAGCGTAGATTGAACAGGTTGTAAACCATCACTAAAAGCCACCGCACCATTTGTGTGCATGTCAATCATTTCAGCTAAATCTTTTCCTTCAATTTTCTTTGACAAGGCCCCCATGGGAAGAATATGTATGGGTAAATCTTGTGCATGTTGCTTGATATAGGTTACTTCAGATTTATTATCAATAACTGGTTGTGTATTGGGTATTACAAAAACAGTTGTAAATCCCCCCATTCTGGCAGCTTCAGCACCTGTTTGTAAATTTTCTCTATGTTCCATTCCTGGATCACAGAAATGAACAAATGGGTCTACAAACCCAGGGCTTATAGAGGCATTTTTCAAATCAATAATTTGATCCGATTTGCCTTTGTAATTATCTGAGATAGAAATAATTTGTTGGTCTTGTAGTAAAATGTCTTTAACCAAGCCATTAAAAGGCGAATTTATATCTGCAATTTTGACTTGTCTTAGAAGAATTGTCATCCTGCCTTTAAAATTTTAATGCAATATACCCCGATTTTTCTATTTAAGGTTATATTTGCAACCCAATTCCGGTGTTTTAGCTTCAAAATCAGCTAAGTAGGCCTGAAATTTAGCAAAACTCTGTTTGGTTTTTAAATCGGGTGGTAGCGCAGTCCGGTAGCGTACACGTCTGGGGGGCGTGTGGTCGCAGGTTCAAATCCTGTCATCCCGACCAACAAAAAACAGGAACCTCATTGAAAGATGGGGTTCTTTTTTATACCACCCAGTTAAAACATCAAACAAGCGTTGGCTCTATATCAAGG
>CAZWTV010000223.1:0-1517 GCA_964637225.1 uncultured Sediminibacterium sp. | reverse complement strand
TGTACGTAATTACAGCATTCCGTAATTTATATTTACATTATGTATGAGATTTTTTTAGGTTACAAAGCTTTACTTGGTTCTACATATTATAATGTTTTTATGATGTAATAGATGACATTCTCTACACATCCATTTGTTTATGTGAAACATTAATGGGATACGTGGAACATTTTCTTTTCACATAGCATAGGTGTTCCAATGCAGTTAGGTAGAAACGAACCTTGATACTACCAACTTAAAAATAGTACAGATAGAGAGTAATCTGGAACAATACAAATACTTGTAGGATGATGTTAAACCTTCCCTTTCTCTTTTACATAAGCAATAGGTTAAGTTGCTTTCTTTTAATACCTAAGTGGGAAAATGTTTTTATCCACACGGTATCATTTTTGCCTAAGTGGGAAAAAGTATTCAAAAAACATATGTTTTTAAGGGTCAAGTGGGAAAAAGTGTATGTATATGTATGGCAAACAACACACACTGCATTTCTTTATTTGTTATTTATTCCGCAATAACAACTAAAAATTTTTGCGGATGATATTGCTATAAACTCTGACCCATATAGTCTAACAGAGTATAAATAATTGTAGAGCATCCTATTGTGATTGGACGGTGAATATCACTAAATTTTAAAAAAACAAAAATGAAAAGTTTTAAAATTAATTGGACTTTAAGAGATGGTAAATTTCCTACAGAAATAGTTGAATCTTGTGACTTATCTATTTCTATTAATAAAACATCTCCATTTGAACAAGAAATAGAATTAACTTCAAAGTTTGATGAGGAGATTACACCTGCTATTATATTCAAGTTAGGATATATGGTTGGTCTTCTTAAACTCCTATAATTACTATGTCTCTTAGTTATCTATATAGGGGATTAAGAGGCATATTAAATCCACCACTTTTTATTCACCCTAATTTCTAATTCTAGTTTAATTCACACTGGTAAAACTTGTACTGATATACAGGTAATCCTATACTAGATAGGTTCTTGACTCCACGCTAGTGACTTGCGTGTAATAAATTAAGACTGTCATATGAAATCAATTTGCTAATCCTGTAATGGCATCTCAAATTGTTGGTTTATGAGTGTAAGAAAACTAAAACCTTCTGATGATACTAAAGTATTAGTGCTGGCATCACTATAATCTGCTAATTTTTTTCTCTTTGCACACTCACTTATGTGAGCAGTTGTAATAAGTTATATGTATCTTTCTACCATTGTAGTATTGCGTTGGCGGAAGAACATAACCTCTATTACAAACTGAGTGCAGAGGGTATTTAACTACATGAACAAATGATTGTAGTCAATATGCAGGACACAGCACTTTACAGGTGGGCAGTGTCTAACAAGATTTAATCAATCTTGTATAAAAAAGACTCTGTATTTGGTGAGTTATATTACTGTAAATAATATAACAAATCCAATATTTAAGCTTGATAAGCTACACAGTATATTGTGGTTGAGTATAAAGAACAATAAGCCCTTGTGGTGAACAGTATAATAAGACACTC
>CAZWTV010000222.1:0-1556 GCA_964637225.1 uncultured Sediminibacterium sp. | reverse complement strand
GAATCCTAGTGCCCGTGCAAGTATTTATGGCTAATTAGCTATATTTAATGCGAAATTGAATCAAACAATTGGAACAAATAAAATAAACGGAATGAACAAGATTGCTAATTATTTTAAAGAAAGTTACACCGAGTTGCAAGAAAAAGTGACTTGGCCTACTTGGAATAACTTACAACAAAGTACTGTGATAGTTTTGGTGGCAACCATTATCATCACAGCTTTAGTTTGGGTTATGGATTTTTCAAGCAACCAATTATTAAAGTTGATTTACTCATTATTTAAGTAAGCTCATGGAAACAGAAGTTTTAAATACAGTCGATACCACTGCAACTCCCGCTGCTACTGCATCTGAATCGAAGTGGTATGTACTTAGAGTGGTAAGTGGTAAAGAAAAAAAGATTAAAGAATATTTGGATAAAGACATTATTAGAAATAATTGGACCAATATTATTAAGCAAGTTTTTTTACCTATGGAAAAAGTGTACAAAGTACAAAATGGTAAAAAAGTAATGCGTGAAAAAAACTATTTCCCTGGCTATGTTATGATGGAAGTAGTGGATAATAATAATGGAGGTCGTTTACCTGATGATATTGTAATGGCCATTAGTAATGTTTCCAATGTAATGCATTTTTTGACCGATGGTAAGGGGTCAAAAGGGAATATTATATGTTTAAGAAAATCTGAAGTAAACAAAATGTTAGGTAAGGTTGATGAGATGAACGACCTAGGTGGTTCAATTAGCGAGCCTTTCATTTTAGGTGAAACAGTTAAAATAATTGAGGGACCTTTCAATGACTTTAATGGTGTCATAGAAGAGGTGAATGAAGAAAAGAAGAAATTGAAAGTGACCGTAAAAATATTCGGTCGATCTACCCCAGTGGAACTGAGTTTCATGCAGGTAGAAAAACTGAGTTAGAAGGAAAAAGGTAAAAAAGTCCCTTCTCGAGTCTTCGGGAAGGGATTTTTTTTGGCTATATCCCAAGACTCACGTAACTTTGCCCTCCAATTTACACTTTTCGAAGTGTGGGTATTTGGGAGTATCTACCTAATGTCGATACGCTTAACCAAAAAAACATAAAAAATGGCAAAAGAAATCTCTGGCTATGTGAAGCTGCAGGTTAAAGGCGGTCAAGCCAACCCAGCACCTCCAGTAGGTCCAGCCCTTGGTTCTAAAGGGATAAACATTATGGAGTTCTGTAAGCAATTCAATGCAAGAACTCAGGACAAACAAGGAAAAGTAGTTCCCGTAATTATTACAGTGTATTCCGACAAATCTTTCGATTTTGTTATCAAAACTGCACCTGCTCCTGTTCAATTAATGGAAGCTGCAAAAATTCAAAAAGGTTCTAAGGAAAGTAACCGCGACAAAGTGGGTAAAGTCACTTGGGCTCAAATTGAAGTTATTGCAAAAGATAAAATGGAGGATTTAAATGCCTTCACTTTAAATAGTGCAATGAGTATGGTTGCTGGTACTGCACGCTCAATGGGAATTACAGTAGATGGTAAAGCACCTTGGGAAAACTAAATTTATTCACCTTAAATATTAATGAACAAT
>CAZWTV010000221.1:0-1615 GCA_964637225.1 uncultured Sediminibacterium sp. | reverse complement strand
CCTTGACTGTATTTTATATTAATTTTTTATTTTATTTCTTAAAACCCATGCCAAGTTATCATTTTATAGTAATTTACATTAGACTTTAATATGTCTAGGAATAATATCTAAATTTAATCAAATACAACTATTTGATTATCAATATTAAACTAAGCCACTTATATTTTATCTAATTTAAAGAATTATGTAAAATTATGTTTATCCTCTATATAGATCCGGGCACTGGAAGTTTATTATTTCAAGCAATTTTATCAGGGTTTTTAACCATTGTGGTGTTTTTCAAAAAAATTATAAGTTTTATAAAGTTGAAGTTTATGTCTAAACAGGATCAGCAGTTGCATAAAGACGATCAAAACAATGAACCAAGCTAATTATATATCTTATAAAGATTCAGCGGCTAGAGTAGTTTTTAAAGAGGGCCTTTATTACCGTTACATTTTTAATAATTACAAGAAGGAATATGACACTTTAATGCAGTCTGGTTTGTACCAAGAATTAATATCAAAAGGGTATCTAATTCCTCACTCAGAACTCAATTTCGAAGAAAATAATCCTCAGGTTTACAAGCTATTATTACCTGAGCAAATTCATTTTCAATCTTATCCTTATAGTTGGTCTTACACTCAATGGAGAAAGGCAATTTTAGCATTTATACAAATAAATAAAATTGCCCTGAAATATGATATGATCTTAAAAGACGCTACCCCATTTAATTTTTATTTTAAAGAAGGAAGAGCCATTTTATTAGATACCAGTTCTTTTATATTTTTCGAACAAGGTGCTCCTTGGATAGCATATAAACAGTTTTGTTGTGAATTTTTCAGCCCTTTAGCTTTAATGCATTATAATGGTCAAATTTGGTCGGGTATGGTTAAAGCAAACCTGAAAGGATTGCCATTAAGTTTTGTAAGTAAACAATTACCATTAAAATCTTGGTATAACTTAAGTTGTTTACTACATATACATATGCATGCGAAATATGCTAATACTAATGGGAACATTGATACAGAGATATTGAAAAAATCAATACATCATAAAGGTTTTTCCAAGGAAAAAATTTTGTCATTATTAGACATGATTTTAGGAACTGTAAAAAAGTGGCAAACAGCATATGAGATAGATAAACATTGGCAGAAGTATTACGAATCAAATATAGAGTCTCCTACTTATTTAAATCATAAAGAAAGTATTGTAGAAAAATGGTTAAGTATGATAAAACCAAAAACAGTTATTGATTTGGGTGCTAATACAGGAAAATTTAGTTTTATAGCAGCAAAACATGTTGAAAATGTTATAGCTATTGAATCAAATTATAATTGTGTTGATACGATTGAAAAAAACATAGATAAGGAAAAAATTAAAAATATAGTGGCACTTCAAATGGATTTATCGGAGCCCCACCCACCCTTAGGAATTTTAGAAAAAGAATATAGTAGTATTTTTGATAGAGTATCAAACAAAAATTTAAGTCCAAGTTTAGTAATGGGACTAGCTATTATACATCATTTATGTATTAGTAATTTTTTAAGCTTCGCTCAACTAGCTGAACTATTTTCAAAATTTAATAGCAAGTATTTAATTGTTGAATATATTCCTATAGAAGATTCTAAAGTGC
>CAZWTV010000220.1:0-1621 GCA_964637225.1 uncultured Sediminibacterium sp. | reverse complement strand
CTGGCAATCCGATTGGTTTATCAATTTTATCCGCCAATTTAAGTAATCTCTGTAAGCTCATCACATCTCCTAAAGTAAATCTTGTAATTAATATTTAATTATTGCCTTTATTAAATCTTTTCTTATGTTAATTGATAGTAATTCTTTTTCCTCTTCTTTGAGCATAGACTTATATTTAGTTAATCCGTTACCAATGACATTAATTATTTTAGGATCGTAAGTGAGCCCTTGGGATTTTAATTTATCTAATGCTAAGTCAAGGAAAGTCTGTACATTATGCTCTTTAAGTATATCTTCATCGAAAGTGTTTTCGGCAATTTCCTTAATTAATTTAGTTTCTTTATTATTTACATCTTGGAGATTGGCTTCTTTAAATTTTTTAACTTCAGATAATAAGCTTAAAGCTAAAATATTATTATAATCAAATTCTTTTTTAAAAGGAGTCAATTGGGCATAATATTGAGATTGGAAAGTAGATTGAGCAAATGGATCTAGGACATCTTTTTCTTGCAATGTTATTTGGTTTAATGCTCGTTCTATATTAGTAATAAGATATTGAGTAACAACGGGAATATCATCTAATTGATGATTTAAAATATAATGAATTAAATGTTTTAAATCTCTAGCAATGGCTTTGAGGTGATCTTTTTGATTATTAGATGTAGAATATTCAATCCAGGGCAAAAAATTATTTAATGCGGTAGTTAGGTAATGATGCAATTGATATTCAAAGGCATTGACATATAAAGGTTTTGAAGGTGTGGATTGAAACAGATGTTGTTCGATATCACTTGAATCGGTTAACTCGACTAATAGCTCTTTAATGGACTTAAGAGAGTTAGGTAGAGAATCATAATTAGCATGACTAACAATAGATTTAAGCAGATCGATTGTTTTTGGATTTGGAGAGAACTGCTCATCAGTTAGTTGGCGGGCGATTTTTAATAACAAATAATATCTATTAGATTTCATAATGATATGCTTTGATATTCCTTGACAGTTGGGCTGATAGGTATATATTTCTACTGGGAGAAAACATATGAGAATATATTTTGCCGGGGCGCATTCGGTGGGAAAAAGCACATTAGCACGATTAACGGCTAAACAGCACAATTTACCATTTTTAAATGAGATTGCTCGTACAGTTTTAGTAGAGCGAGAAATTCCTTTGGAAACCTTGCGAATTGATTTGGATTTGATTGACAATTATCAAAGCGAGGTATTTCGTCGGCAAATTGAGGAAGAAAAGAAATACCCATCATTTGTTTCGGATCGTACCTTTGATAATTTGGCTTATATGGCTCAGCATGCTCGAAAGTTAAAGGAAGTAATTGAATCTGAAGAGCTGAAAAATTATATTGAGGGATTGAGGGATAAAGATGTAATTATCTTTTTCGTTCGCCCTAGTAAAGTAACCATGAAAAACGATGGAGTACGAGAAGAGGTTCAATGGGAAGGGATTATTGCCATTGACGCTATGATTAAGTTTATGTTGGAGATGTTTGGGTTAAAATATATTCAGATTAATGCAGATAGCATGCAAGAGCGGGTGAAGTTGGTGAATTCGGTATTGGAAATTTGTTCTGTTAATTATTAATAAAAAGCCTCGGGATCATAAAGA
>CAZWTV010000219.1:0-1634 GCA_964637225.1 uncultured Sediminibacterium sp. | reverse complement strand
CTTTTTTGTATCAGATAACTATAAATTAGCGATCAAAACAAAAGCAAATGGTGTTTATTTAACATCTTCGAACAGGAAAATAATTTACAGAAACTTTAAAACAAATATTACTATTATTGGAACTGCACATAATCAAATAGAGTACTATTTTAAAAAAAGACAAAATTGTAGTTTAGTATTTTTATCTCCCTTTTTTTTAACAAAGAAATACACTATGAACCATGTTTTGGGTCCACTAAAATTTAATTTAATAGCAAATACATGGAAAGCTAATTTAGGCTGCCTTGGTGGAGTAACAGCTAATAATTACAAAAAAATCAAGTTAACCAAAGCTAACTCGATTGGATTTAAGTCTTTAATTTACAAAGAAGAAATAAAAAAACCCGTCTACTATTTAAAGTAGACGGGTTTTAAATTAAAAATAAAATTTATAAATTAAAATCTTGTTGAAGCTTTAATTATAAACTCTTTTCCATCATTGGATGCTGTACCATTGATATTATTTGTATCAGTGTATTCAGCATTAAGCGCTACTGGTCCTAAATTGTAACCAATTGCAACTATTTTGATTTTTTCGTCGGTAGTTTTATCAGCTCGATTAGAATCAGCTTTTCCATACACAACGCCTAAAGATAAGTCTTTAGTAGCTGCAAATGTTAAGCTTGCTGCTTTACCTTTGATTTCTTCATCGGCAGTTGTATTGCTTTGTTTAGCTCCACCTTCCATTTTTCTGTAGTCAACTGCTGCAGTAATTTGTCCAAAGTTATAAGCACCAGCTAATACTGTACCTTTCACTTTGCCATCTCCAGCTGTTCCAGATGCCAATCTATCAGATGCATCTCTTCTGTTGTGGAACGCTTGAACTGTTAAGCCTTTAACACCTAAGTCTCCAGTAAAACCAAGTTCAATTGCAGACTCTGCAGTACCTTCAAAGTTATTGATAGATGCATTATTTCCAATATCAGGTCCAGCTTGAGCATCAGATGCTGATGGTGCGTAATATGCACTTACTCTTCCAAAATTTGGTACATTTTGTATTAAACCAAATCCATAAGCTTGATATGGAGAGTTAGTAACTGTTGGGTACATACCCTGAGCAGCAGATGTAGAACCAGCGGCAACGTTGTTACCGAACGAAGTAATGTAACCAACTCCGGCTGGATTAATTAAGCCATGGCTATCTGGGTTCTGAATGTGATCAGCACCAAAATGTAAAGTTGTATTTCCTGAAATAAAATTCAAGTAAACACCTTCACCATGTAAGCCTTGATATGTTGCAGTGTTAGTTCCTGAACCTTGTAAATCATTACCGTCAAATTCAAGAGAAAAACCGGCAGCATAATCCATGCCATTATTTAGTTTTCCTTTATTTGCGATATTGATTTGAGATTCTTTACCAAAACCTCTAAAGCTAGATATTCCAGCTCCATTTGTATCATTAGAAACTGCACGGTAAGATATGTCTAGGTTTCCTGAAACTGTTGTTTGTGCAACAGAAATTCCAGAACCTAATGCTATCATAGAACCTACTAAAGCAGTTGTTCTCATTAGTTTGTTTTTCATTTTTATATTTAGTTGTTTGTGTTTGTTTCATGAATAATCAAGAAACTATGCTATTTTTATAGAAATTTAGG
>CAZWTV010000218.1:0-1653 GCA_964637225.1 uncultured Sediminibacterium sp. | reverse complement strand
GAACAGATTTTTGGGTAGTATATAGTGGGCATATCGACGGCTTGACTTCAAGAATGGCATTATACATCACTTCAAATGTGAATACTAGTGGGACCGTTTCAGTCAATGGACAATCTACTAGTTTTACAGTTACGGCTAATCAAGTTACCGTTGTTCAATTAACCTCTAATACAACTCCAAGTAATGCAGATGCCTATTTGGCTATCAATAATATTGGTCAATTAGAAGTCATTGGAAAAAACAAAGGTATTCATATACAAAGTAATAATCCGGTTGTCGTGTATTCACATATATTAAATTCGGCACGATCAGGATCTACCTTGGTGTTACCCACTAAAGTATTAGGTAGAGAATATGTGGTGGCTAGTTATAAGTCTACTGGAAATATAGTTCCTACTACAGGTAATGGGGCTGAGCAACAAAAAAATAGCGAATTTGAAATTATTGCTACTGAAGACAATACCAAAGTTGAAATTACTCCAACGAATGCAGATTATTTAAATCATCATAAAGCCAATGTAACTTTTGATACAATATTGAATAAAGGGGATGTTTATCAGTATCAAAGTTTTGAAGATTTAACGGGTACTAAAATAAAATCTGTTGCCACATCCACTATTACTTGTAAAAAAATTGCTGTGTATAGTGGATCTACTTGGACAGCTATGGGATGTAGTAATGCATCAAGTGGTGATAATTTGTATCAGCAACTCTTTCCTACAAGCTCATGGGGTAAGCATTTTTATACTTCACCTTCTAAAAATAGAAAATATGATATTTTTAGAATTTTAGTACAGGATCCTTCTGCAATAGTGTATGTTAATGGGACTGCTTTAAATACATCTAATTTAATCAATAATTCATTTTATGAAATAAACACTTCTGGAGACAACACTTATAGAGATATTTATTCAGATAAGCCTATTTGTGTTTTACAATATTTTGTAACTATGGCTTGTGATGGCTCTAGTGCGGGAGATCCAGAAATGATAGCACTTAATCCAATAGAACAAACATTAAATGATATTACAGTAATGTCTGCTAGAAGAGATTTAACACCTCCTAATACAAATATAACTGCACATTATTTGAATATTATTTATAAAACAGAGGCTTATAATTCTTTAAAAATTGATGGAGCAGCCCCTACTGCCAAACCTGTAGTGATGGGATCTACCGGGTACTCTTATATACAAGAAGATGTGACTAGCTCAACTTCTACATCGCCTTCTCATAGGATTGTATGTGACTCAGGTTTTATTTGTATTGCTTATGGCTTTGGAAATGTGGAGTCATATGGTTACAATGCAGGTGCCAATGTCAAAGATTTAAATCAACAATTAACAGTTGAAAACAAGTATGCTACTGTTCAATTACCTATTACGTGTAAAGGTACGGTATTTACGCCCTCTATCACGTTACCCTATCAGCCATTGTCTTTAAAATGGATTATACCAAAATATGATACCATTATTGATAATGCACCTAAAGCAGATTCTTCCTATATATCGGTAACTGGCAAATTAATTTATAAATATACTTTAAAAGCAAAATTAAAATACGATTCTTTAGGAACATATAATATTGAGCTAATTGTTAATAATCCTACTGCTGATGGGTGTAGTGGAGAGCAGCAATTGAATTTTGATTTAA
>CAZWTV010000217.1:0-1677 GCA_964637225.1 uncultured Sediminibacterium sp. | reverse complement strand
TATTATCAATGGATTATTAAATAATTAGTAACCAAATTCTTTTAATTTAGATTCATTCTCTCTCCACTTTGGCTTGACTTTTACAAACAATTCTAAGTAAATTTTAGAACCTATAAAATCTTCTATATCCTTTCTTGCTAAAGTACCAATTTCCTTTATCCTCCTGCCCTTTTCTCCAATTATAATAGCTTTTTGGGTTTCCCTATTCACAATTATGTCGGCTTGAATTTTTACCAATAAAGGTTGTTGTTTAAAAGAGTTAACCATTACAGTGGTTTGATAGGGTATTTCTTCTCCAAACAAATGATAAATTTTTTCACGAATAAGCTCACTTACAAAAAACTTTATAGGCAAATCACTTAAATCTTCCTGACTATAAAATGGAAGGCCTTCTGGCATTTTTTCTATAATAAGTTTCAATAAATCTTGTATATCATTGCTACTTAATGCACTTAATGAAATGATATTTGAACAGTATGGCTTTTCTTTAAAAAAATTAATAGCATCATGAATTTGATCTGCCTGAGCTAGATCGGACTTATTAATTACCACAATACAAGGTACTTTTAACTTTAAAGAGTTAAATAATTCATCTAATTCTTTGAAATTTTCACGAATATCTACCATTAATAAAGCCAAATCTGCATCTTCAAGTGCACTTTTCACTGCCCCCATCATCTTTTCGTGTAATTTATACTTTGGATCTATGATTCCTGGTGTGTCAGAAAAAATAATTTGATATTCATTTTCCTTGTTCAAAAAAGCTTTAATACGATGTCGTGTAGTTTGAACTTTAGATGATACAATAGCCATTTTCTCACCCATAATGGTGTTCAGTAAAGTGCTTTTACCTGCATTAGGTCTTCCAAATATGTTAACAAAACCCGATTTCATGCTTACAGTACTAACTTCCCTATTTTTATACAAACTTACTATAAAAAAAATCCGCCCTCGATTAGAACCGGGAGCGGGATTATGTTGCGAGGGAAGGGATCGAACCTCCGACCTTCGGGTTATGAGCCCGACGAGCTACCGCTGCTCTACCTCGCGATGTTTGGAGGGCAAAGGTAGGCCTTTATTAGTTCTTAAACAAGTTTAAAGTGTGTGAATTTAATTAACTACTGCTTTTCAATTCTAATAAAGTAAATCACTTCATTATGAGTCATATCGGTGGAAAGTACCACTTGTTGCCTTCTACCCGATTTTTCAGTAATAAACATTACCCCGGTATTTGGAGGTTCTGTACCTAAATTTTCTGCAACAAAAACCAATTCATTATTTTTTGAATCTTTGTCAACTCTATGCTAACGATTTACATTATTGTAATTAATTTAAACTAATTTCTATGTCTAATATTTGAAGCACCAGATGAGTTCGATTCTTTAACAGTTGGGCTTCCTTTGTAATTAATATCACTTGCGCCTTTTGAATTGGCTCTAAGCATTTCTGTAACAGTAGCACTAAGATGACTTGCACCAGATGCATTTAATATGGCCCCTTTAGAAGTTAGGTTATATAATTTTGCGTCACTTGCACCCGCAACTTCTACAGCTAAATCTTCAACTGTTCCTGCTAATTCTATATGGGAGGCACCACTTGCATCAATGTCAATGCTATTTGCATTGACCTCTCCCCTCAAATCTGAAGCTCCAGATAAATTATATAATAGTACTCCTG
>CAZWTV010000216.1:0-1701 GCA_964637225.1 uncultured Sediminibacterium sp. | reverse complement strand
TTGGACAATAAAATAAATTATACCAATATAAGAGCTAACATAAATTATAGTTTTAAAAAGGGAAACATTAGTTTTGGAAAAGACAATCTTATATGGGGCTACGGAGAAAATTCTAATATAGTACTCTCTAATAAAGCCCCTTCTTATCCATATATTAGATTAGATTATAAGCCTCTCAAATGGCTTAATTTTAATTACACACATGCTTGGTTAAATTCCAATATTACCGATTCTAGTTTGTCTTATTTAACCAATTCAGGCAGAATTAATAACGATTTTCGCTTAGTTTTTGTGCAAAAATACCTAGCCACTCATTCTATTGAAGTTGAGGCTATGAAGGGCTTAAATATAGCTATTGGAGAGTCAATTGTATATAGTGATAAAATGGACCCTGGTTTTTTAATACCTATTAACTTATTCAAATTTTACGATAATAATAGAAGCAATTATTTAATTGAGGCTGGTTCCAATGGGCAATACTTTCTTTCCTTAAGCTCTAAAAATCAAATAAAAAATACGCATTTATATTCAACTTTATTTATTGATGAAATAAAAGTAAGTGCCATATTCAATAAAAAAGAAAGCCGTAATCAAATTGGATTTAATTTAGGAGGCTCTATTACAGATATTTTTATTCCTTATCTAAGTATAGGGGCAGAATATACTAGAGTAAACCCTTTTGTATATTCTAATTTAATACCAGCACAAACTTATAAAAGTTATAATTATAGTTTAGGCGATTGGATGGGTAATAATTTTGATAGAGCAATGGTATTTGCTAAATATACACCCATTGCTAAATTAAAATTAGTAGCACGAATGCAAAAAATACGTAAAGGGGGGCCTGGAACAATTTATGAGCAATATGCAGTACAACCTCAACCAGCTTTTTTATTTGATTATATAAAAACGAGATCGGATTTATTTTTACAAGCTAAATATGAGTATATTAATAATATTTATCTCACTAGCTCATTAACAATTATGCAAACTAAACTAAATAACGGTAATGTAGTAAATGACAATACTTATCAAATGGGTATATCGGTAGGATTACCATAAGTATTTTCTATAAATAAAAGTCCTACAAAAGTCCAAAAAGGGAAAGCACCCATGGGACCTTCAAAAAATACATCAAAACTTCCATTAATAATAAAAGCTAGAAGTATGGAAGTTAAAACCAATGTTTTTCCTGCTAATTTATTAGTAAATAAAGGTTTAAATAAAAATACCAACCAAACAATCCATGCTATAAATACAAAATATCCAAACCTAGCTAGAATGGTTAAATGAAAATTATGAGGAGATCTCAAATTTTCATCAGAACCTAAAAGATCATTTCCAGCCAAACTCATTCCCAAGCCTTTTCCAACAAAAAAATGCTGAATTGTAAAGCTTTCATTTAAAAGCTTAGCCCACCAAAGTAAACGCCACACTTTATTTTCTGTTAAATTGCCATCTACATTTGCACCAAGAATTGAACTAAAATTACTAGTAATTTGAGAGAAGCTAATAGTTCTTCCTTGAGCATCGCCCTGAATTTCTATAATAGTAAAAAAAATCATTCCCAATAACATTATTATAGGTACGTATTTTAATAATTTTCTTAGTGAATCATTTAATATTTTCTGCTTTGAAAAGAAAAAGAAAGAAAATAAAGCTAGAATATAAGCTACACTACCCGACCTTGTTAAAGCTAAA
>CAZWTV010000215.1:0-1701 GCA_964637225.1 uncultured Sediminibacterium sp. | reverse complement strand
ACAATCCAACCAAATATGAGTGCAAATGGTAAAAGTAAGACTCTAAAAGATTTTAAAAATACATTGTTAAAATTCATAATGATTCCAAGGCGTAATACAATGTGTTAAAGGTACATCAAATTCATGGGTATCTTCTATTTTTGAAATGGGTTCAAAATAGCTAACTCCTATCCTAGGTCTATGTTTTGGATAGTTTTCAAAAAATTTGTCATAAAAACCTTTACCATAACCTATTCTATTACCCTTAAGATCAAAGCCAATCAAGGGAACTAGGATAGCATCGATAGAAAGGGGTTCTACTTTTTCTGATGCAACAGGCTCATATATTCCCCAATCGTTTTGTTGTAACTTTTCCGATTCTTTATAAAAATTAATGTTAGATTGAGAGGTATCTACTACAGGATAAACTATTTGTAAATTTGGTATCATTGCTTTTAAATACTCAACTAAAAGTAAAGTATTAGGTTCTTTATTCTTTTCCATGGGATAAAAATTAGCAACACAAGAAATTGCTTTCAAGTTAAGTTTTTGAAATTGAATCAGAATTAAATCATCCCAAATAAGGATTTCTTTAGTGGTAAGATTTTTTCTTTTTTCTAAAAATATTTTCCTTGCTGATGACTTTAACATATTTTTTAATTATTCAAAAAAACTAAACACTGTAGCTCCATAATTTCTTTGAAAACAGAAGCCAGGAAATTGTTCATAATTATTTCTAGGAGTATGTTCTAAAATAAAATAACCTTCTGAAGTAACTATCTTTTTTTCTACAATAATTTTAGGTATTTCATCAATTGTAGTTAAAGCGTAGGGTGGTCCAGCAAAAATAATATCATACTTTTCTGTGCAATTATGAAGAAATTGGAAAACATCTAATCGAAGTATTTGGGTATTTTGAATTCCAAAAAGTTCTATATTTTTTTTTATAAACTCTAGCATGATGGGGTCTTTTTCCACAATAGTCAAATGACTGGCTCCTCTTGAAGCCAATTCATAACTTATACAACCTGTGCCCCCAAATAAATCTAAAGTTTTAACCCCTTCTAAATTTACTCTGTTTTGTAAAATATTAAATAAACCTTCCTTGGCAATATCTGTGGTAGGCCTAGTATGTGGCATATTAGCAGGAGGATTAATTTTTCTACCTCCATATTTACCTGAAATTATCCTCATTAAAATATTAAATAAGATGAATAAGTATTGGGTAATTTTTCTATCTCTATAATTCTATTTGATGCAAAATAAGGTACTATTTTTTGAATGAAACTATGTTTTTCTTTGTCAAAACCCCAAACAGAAAGTGCAATATTATTAATATCTATCCCAATGTTTTTACAAGTATTTATAATGTTATATAAATTTTGATCCTCTGTAGATAAAGAAAAATAATTTAAAAATTGGGTGTACGCATTTGCTACAATGTAAAGAAGAAAATTATTTTCAAAAATTCTTATTTGCACTTCATTGTCACGTACGTTTTGCAAAAAAAAGCTTGCATAATGTTGCCATTTTCCATTATGAAAATACCTTGTTAATAAGGAACTTAGTTCATCGTTTACTCCGTAAATTAAAAAATGCTTTTCCCCAATAGAACTTGTATATATTTCTTCCTCTGACTGATATCCATGTATCAGTTCTAATTCGCTTGCAGCTGAGAGGGTATCTTCTTTTACATCTGTTTGAGAAAGAATTACTCTATGA
>CAZWTV010000214.1:0-1702 GCA_964637225.1 uncultured Sediminibacterium sp. | reverse complement strand
CAAAATTAAATATGACAGAAGAACAAGCAAAAGAACTAATAGCAAACATACAAAATGCTAATAATTTTTCAGAACTTAAGCAAGCCAAAGAGGATATAAAAAAAGAAATGAAAAATCAAAGAGAGATTATAAAAAATCAAAGAGAACAAAACAAAGCAGATAGAGAACAATTAAAAGAGCAAAACAGAACAAACAGAATGCAAAATAGAGTAAACAATACTCAAGACTAATTTTATTTTTTAATTTATTTTTTTAAATTAAAATATTTTAAGTATTTAAATTATTTATAAAATTTTGAAATTTTATAAAAATAGTTTAACGAATTAGAAAATTTGCCTTAAACTATTTTAAGATGGGTTTAAGTATTTCTAATTTTCCATCAATACTATTGGCATCATATTTTAATCCTAGAATATGTGCAATTAATGGGTAAATATGAACATTTTCAAAGCCATCAATAGTGATTCCTTTTTTAAATGCGGGTCCCCAAGCCATAAAGCTGGCGCGCATTTCAGGCATATGATTATCAAATCCGTGTTTTCCTAATGAGGTTTTACGATTGGATAAATTAAAAACTTTTGGATAGTGTGGTACTACTATTAAATCTCCCAATCTATTAAATCTATCATCCGACTTTTTATAATGCCAGTAGTTCGGAGTCTCATCCAGTTTATACACTGTAACACTGGTATCATTTTTTAGTGCATTATAAGTAGGTTCTATTTTCGATTTATCCTTAGCATATAAATGAAGTTGTGTATCACCCCAGGGTACAGTAAAATAGGCAGTATCGATACTACTGGGGAGGGGTTTGGTATTCACATTATCTACTTTTGCCATTCCGTGATCTGATACAAAAATATAATTGATAGGAAGGTTTAAACTAGATAACGATTCTTGTAAAGCATAAATACTACTATCTACACTTTGAACCGATTTTTTTACTTGAATATCATCTGGGCCTAAATTGTGAGCATCGTGGTCTACATCGGGAAAATAAAAAGTAATGAAATGTGGGCGTTGATCTTCTGGCAGACTTAACCAATCTTTTACAGTTTTAATTCGAGTTGCAATATCAATTTTTTCATTATAGATATAGTGATAAGTTGGTTTTGTGTTTTGAATATCGGCTTCAGAAGCCACCCAGTAAAAACTTGCACTAATCATTTTTTGTTTTTCAGCTAAGACCCAAAGTGGAGTACCCCCATACCATTTTCCTTCCGCAACCATTTTTTTATTACCCATATTATAAAATGCACCACTTGGAACGTCGATATAACTATTATCTACAAGACCATGATGCGATGGATATAATCCTGTAACTATGCTATAGTGATTGGGAAAAGTCACAGAAGGATAAGAAGGTGTCATAAATTTTGCACGAACCCCTTGTGTAGAAAGTGCCAGTAATTTTTTGGCTTCAAACTGTTCAGCAAAATCGTATCTGAAACCATCTACAGAAATTAAAATAACATAAGGCTTTTGTATTTGAGTAGGACTATTCTTTCTGCCGCTTATAATTTGTTGATCCGTTATATTACTATATACAATTGGAGCGCTGGAATGTAAAAGGTGAGTTGTATCCTGTCCATTTACTGTAATAGTGACGATTACTCCAACTATACATACAAAACTTTTAAACATAGTGATAATATTAAATGAAGAAAATTTCTTAATTAGAATGGTTTTTTATTTAAATTTT
>CAZWTV010000213.1:0-1751 GCA_964637225.1 uncultured Sediminibacterium sp. | reverse complement strand
TTAGAAATAAGGTCAATTCTGCAGTTGACATATAATATCTGTTTAACTTTTAAGAAAATAAAGCTAAACATAAAATTAAATATAAACACCATTTTTGTTTAATTTTTTTAAATAAATATTAAACAATATAATACATTGATTTCCAATTTAATATGGATTTTTTATATGTTATATCAATAAATAATTGAAAATCAATAATTAAATGATAATTAAACTAAGAATCGAAATTAAAGAGAGTGGATGAACTGCATGGTTTCAGTTAGACTACGCATTAAATGAATACTTGAAGGTACATTACCCTTATATTCTTGAATTAATTGACCAGATAAAACTACTGGTGTGTCTTGATTTATTTTAGAAATCTGATCTAAAAAAGTATTGAATTTAAATTTCTTAGCAGGTGAAGTTAAGTGACAAAATAAATAGTCCACCTTGGCGGCTTTGACTAAATATTCTAAGTCTACCATTGGCACATTAGAACCTAAATAATCAACGAATATTCCATTTTGTTTAAGTAAAAAATGTACGAATAATAGTCCTATTTCATGAAACTCACCCTCGGGTAAAAACAAAACCATCCTTTTAGAATACTTAGTAATAGCTGGGGTTTTCTCAATACCAAAAATAATTTTCTGCCTTAAAATATTGGTAGCTAAATGTTCTTGGGCTGGATTAATATGATTGGTTATCCATAAAATACCTACTCTTTCTAAAAAAGAGAAAATGATTTCAGTTATAGTTTTTTCAATACCTTTCTGAGCAATATAAGTGTCTAATTGATGTTCGAAAGCAGGCATGTTCAAAGAAACCATTTCTTTGATAAGATTATTGACTATTCTATCTTTTTGAGCATCCAACTGATTGATGGTAAGAATTTTTTCTTCCATTTGCTCAGCGCTCATTTTATCAATGTGAGAAATTTTAAACCCATACTTATTCAAAAGAGAAACGTTCAAGATCGTTTTCAATTCATGCGCTGAATAGGTTCTTATATTCGTCTGAGTTCTAGAGGGTTGCAAAAAATTATATCGCTGCTCCCATATACGTATAGTGTGGGCTTTGATACCAGAAATCTGCTCTAGGTCTTTAATTGAATAGGATGACATAACCTTAGAACAATATTTCAATCAAATTGTTCAGTTTTTTTTAAAAAGGTAGTAACCCACCCCAGATTCATAGAAAATTTACTTTTTTAACTGTCTCAGATATTCACCATAACCACTTTTAGCGTATTTATCGGCTAATACTAGTAATTGCGCCTTATCAATAAAGCCCATTCTATATGCGACCTCCTCAATACACCCTATTTTTTGACTTTGACGCTTTTCAATGACACGTACAAATTCACTTGCATCTGCCAGCGACTCAAAAGTACCGGTATCCAACCAAGCTGTTCCACGGTTCATGATACCAACTTGTAATTGCTTACGCTCTAAATATATTTTATTGACGTCAGTAATTTCATATTCACCTCTAGGAGAGGCTGGAATATTTTTTGCAATCTCTACCACTTGGTTATCGTAAAAATATAATCCAGGTACTGCATAATTAGATTTGGGTAGCTTGGGCTTTTCTTCCAAAGACAATGCATTGTTATTTTGATCAAATTCTACCACACCATAACGCTCAGGATCGTTTACTTCATAAGCAAAAACAGCGGCACCATGCACATCATTAAAAGATTGTACTAATTTGCTAAAGCCTGCACCATAAAAAATATTATCTCCTAATACTAATGCTACTTTATCCTT
>CAZWTV010000212.1:0-1819 GCA_964637225.1 uncultured Sediminibacterium sp. | reverse complement strand
TAAGCTTTTCTTAGTTAATAATTGATTCACAAAACCTACAGGCTTTGGTGTGAATTGATTAAACAATACACGACCCACTGTAGTTTCAATTAATTTATTAACTAATTCACCATTCTCACGCACTAAGGTTTTTACTTTAATATTAGCGTGTAAATCAATTTTGTCTTCATTGTAAGCAATAATAACTTCATCTAAATTATAAAAAGCTTTACCCTCTCCTCTTACCACTAAATCGCCCATTGATTTTTTACCCTTGGTTATATAGTATAAACCTAGTACCATGTCCTGAGAAGGAAGTGTAATAGGCGTACCATTTTGTGGGTTCAAAATATTATGAGAAGACAACATTAATAATTGTGCTTCCAAAATAGCAGCATGGCTTAATGGAACATGCACCGCCATTTGGTCACCATCGAAGTCGGCGTTGAACGCTGAAGTAACTAATGGATGTAATTGAATGGCTTTACCTTCTACCAATTTAGGTTGGAAAGCTTGAATAGATAAACGGTGCAATGTTGGGGCACGGTTTAATAATACTGGATGTCCTTTCAATATATTTTCTAAGATATCCCAAATAACAGCTTCTTTTTTATCTACTAATTTCTTGGCAGACTTTACTGTTTTTACAATTCCTCTTTCTATTAATTTTCTAATAATAAATGGCTTGAATAATTCAGCCGACATATCTTTAGGTAATCCGCACTCATGCATTTTTAACTCAGGTCCTACCACAATTACAGAACGACCAGAATAATCGACACGCTTTCCTAATAAGTTTTGACGGAAACGACCTTGTTTGCCTTTTAATACATCTGATAATGATTTTAAAGCACGACCCCCTTCTGCTTTCACGGCATTCGATTTACGAGAGTTATCGAATAAAGAATCGATAGCTTCTTGTAACATACGCTTTTCGTTACGCAAGATAACTTCAGGTGCTTTAATTTCTAATAATCGCTTTAAACGGTTATTACGAATAATAACACGACGATATAAATCATTTAAATCAGAGCTAGCAAAACGACCTCCATCTAATGGAACTAATGGACGTAATTCTGGTGGTATAACGGGAATATATTTCATTACCATCCACTCAGGACGGTTGGTTATATGTGATTGAGCATCACGGAAAGATTCTACAACGCTTAATCGCTTTAAAGCATCGGCCTTACGTTGTTGAGAAGTTTCATTCGCAGCGGCATTACGTAAAGAAAAACTTAATTCATCTAAATCCAATAAACCTAGCAAATCGTGCACTGCTTCAGCACCCATTTTAGCGATGAACTTTTGAGGATCATCGTCAGGTAAATATTGATTTTCTTTTGGTAAAGTATCTAATAAATCTAAGTATTCTTCTTCAGTTAATAAATCGGCTACTTTAAATTCAGTTTTAATACCTGGTTGAATAACCACATAACGCTCGTAATAAATAATGGTTTCTAATTTCTTAGAGCTCATTCCTAACAAGTATCCAATTTTATTAGGCAAAGACTTAAAGTACCAAATATGCACAACAGGTACCACTAATTTAATGTGACCCATTCGCTCACGACGTACTTTTTTCTCAGTGACTTCTACACCACATCGATCACAAACAATACCCTTATAACGAATACGCTTATACTTACCACAAGCACACTCATAATCCTTTACAGGACCAAAGATTCGCTCGCAAAAAAGTCCATCTCGTTCTGGTTTATAAGTACGATAGTTAATGGTTTCAGGTTTTAAGACTTCACCAAAACTTCTTTCCAAAATATTGTCTGGGGATGCCAAACTAATAGTGATTTGCGAAAAAGCTGGACGTTGTCTATTCTCT
>CAZWTV010000211.1:0-1857 GCA_964637225.1 uncultured Sediminibacterium sp. | reverse complement strand
TTCTTCTACTTATACACCTCATTCAATCTAAAGGGTTTTCATTTCAAAGTATTACCATAAGTAACGTGACAAGACGACTTAAGGGCAAAATGATTAGTTTTGCTTTATTTGTTTTTGCAGGACAGTTTTTTAATTTATTGGCACGAACCAATGATACATTTTTAATAGTGGGACTTCGAGGCTTAAGTGATGCAGGTATTTTTGCATTAGCCACCTATGTATCAGCAATTTTAGAAATTCCTCAAAGAAGTTTAAACTCCATTAGTATCCCCATTCTTGCGACGTCTTGGAAAAATAAAGATTTCGAAAACATCAAAAATATTTATCATAAAAGTGTTTCCAATTTACTTGTAATTGGACTATTATTGTTTGGCCTAATTTGGTTAAACACCAATAACCTCATTCATTTTTTAAACTGGATTAGTCATAAAGAATCGGGTGGATATGATGCTATAAGTAAATTAATTTTCATTTTAGGAATTGCTAAGCTCATAGATTTGGCCACAGGCGTCAATAGTCAAATAATAGGTACATCCAATTATTGGAAATTTGATTTCTTTACGAATTTATTTTATATCATTGTTTCCATACCCCTTAATTATTTTTTAATAAAAAATTATAATCTTGAAGGACTTGCCTATTCAAATTTAATTGCATTGGTACTATATAATACAGTAAGATTTATATTTATTTATAAAAAATTCCATCTTCAACCTTATACTTTCAAACACGCTTTATTTTTATTATCAATTTTGGGCTTAATAATACTAGTTCATCAATTTCCCGCAATGGATAATATTTTGGTCAATATTATATTACAATCCTTTTCTTTTGGAATTTGTTTTTGGGTTCTATTAAAATGGATGAATCCAGCACCTGAGGTATTAACAATAGCTGAAAACTTTTTAAAATTAAAAATACCCGGCTTCTTTACTAAAAAGAAATAATTTATTTTTTTTGTGCAACGGTTACTAAATGAAAAGGTGCATAGGTTTGTTGATGCTTTATTTCAAAATCACAATACTCTAAGAGTTCTTTTACCAATTGTAAATTAAAGACGTGGTGATGCACTGCTCTATTTTCTTTATTGTTTTGAGTTCTTTTAATAAGCTCTTCCTTAGTTTTCACAAATTTATCAAATCTAAAATCGTGCAGGGCTATTACTTCTTCAAAATGTGTTGTATCTTCTTCTGTTATTTTATTTTCATAATCCTGAATTAAATGAGAAAGCTTGGTAATGGGTCTTTGATGATCAAATGTAAATTTTTTATCAGGCAATACTAATACCAATTTTGCTTTATTTTTCATTACACTTGACCAGTCCTTTAAAGCTTTAATTGGATTTGCTACATGTTCTAATGAATGACAAGAAAGTACAAAATCATAGGAAGCATTTTTAACTTCTTTTAAATCTGTAGCTTCCGCTATAAATTGAAAGCCTTTTTTATTTTTATAGTAATTATATACATGTCCCTGTTTAATTTCTCCTTCCCAAATGGTGTTTGTTGAAAAATTAACACCATCAATTTTTTTCGCATATAGATAGATGGGAAAAGCACTTTGAAAGCTAAAAAAAGCGCTAGGTCCGCCCACTTCAATTCCTTCTTGACCTTTGAAACTAGCGGCCCATTGAATCATTTTTCTTTTGGCAGGCTGCTTCAAGTATGAAATGAGCGTAATTATTTTTTCATACAAAGTCATTGTACAATTTAAATTAAGATGGTAATAATTTTAAAAATTGATCAAGTCCCTTCTTTTTTTCTTCAGTGAATGTATAACTAATATTCTGTGTGTAATAAGTTTGTAAATCATATACTTTTTCATTCTGAGGAATTAAAGCAATGACTTTCTCTAAAT
>CAZWTV010000210.1:0-1866 GCA_964637225.1 uncultured Sediminibacterium sp. | reverse complement strand
TAAGTTCTTTAACCACAGCAGCTAAACCATTTTTATTAATGGTTCTGATAGCATCGGTAGATACTTTAATACTAATCCAGCGATCTTCTTCAATAAAGAAGAAACGCTTTTTTTGCAAATTGGGAAGGAAACGACGCTTGGTTTTGATATTGGAATGTGAAACACTGTTTCCAGTCATCGGTTTCTTTCCTGTTAATTGACATACTCTTGCCATGAGAAATGATTTTTTTTCGGATGGCAAAGGTAAGCATAAAACCTTTACAGCCCCATTTATTTTAGTGTTTTTTTGAAATTTCAATTATTCATACCTTCTAAGGTATAAAAAATTGGTTTTTAAGGAGCTATAAACCCATTTATAGGCATCAGGCATACATTTCTGACCTTAATTCTTGCACCCTTTTATCTTCCATATATTCATCAAAACTCATCAATCGGTCTATAATTCCTTTAGGAGTAATTTCTATCACTCTGTTTGCCACTGTTTGCATAAAAGTGTGGTCATGAGAAGTAATTAAAACAACACCAGGGTAATTTTGACATCCTTCATTAAAACTTTGAATACTTTCTAAATCTAGATGGTTAGTGGGCTGATCTAAAATAATAACATTAGGATTTTGAAGCATCATTTTGCTCACCATACAACGAACTTTCTCACCTCCACTAAGCACATTGGTCTTTTTCATAACATCGTCCCCACTAAATAACATTTTTCCAAGAAACCCTCTAATAAAAGGTTCATCTACATCGGTAATATGCGCTGGTACAAATTGTCTTAACCAGTCCATTAAAGTTAAAGTTTCTGTGAAAAAACTATTATGCTCAACAGGCAAGTAAGCACTAGTAATAGTGGTCCCCCATTCAAAGCTTCCTGCATCTGGCTTGACATTGTTATTGATAATTTCAAAGAAATAACTAATGGCTAATGGGTCCCTGCTTAAAAAAGCAATTTTATCATTTTTACGTACAGAAAAACTAACGTCTTTAAATAAGAGACGGCCTTCTACTTCTTTTTTTAATTTTTCTACATTTAAAATTTCATTTCCTACTTCACGAAGTGGTTGAAAAATGATTCCAGGATATTTTCTGTTAGAAGGTTCAATTTCTTCAATTGTTAATTTTTCCAAAGCTTTCTTACGCGAAGTAGCTTGTTTACTCTTACTTGCATTAGCAGAGAATCGGGCAATGAAATCTAATAAAGCAGCACGCTTTTCTTCATTCTTTTTATTTTTGTCGGAAAGTTGACGAGCCATTAGTTGAGAGGACTCATACCAAAAAGAATAGTTCCCAGTAAAAGTTTTAATCTTGGATCGATCCACATCTGCCACATGGGTACAAACGGTATCTAAAAAGTGTCTATCGTGACTTACTACCAGTACAATATTTTCGTATTCAGCCAAAAAATTCTCCAACCAACCTATGGTTTCAATGTCCAATCCGTTAGTAGGCTCGTCTAATAATAAAATATCAGGATTACCAAATAAAGATTGTGCTAATAAAACACGTAATTTAAAATTACTGGGTATGTCTTTCATTAAATCTTGATGCATGGATTCTTTCACTCCTAAATCACTTAATAAACTTGCTGCGTTACTTTCTGCTTCATAGCCACCCATTTCTCCAAACTCCGCTTCCATCTCTCCCGCTTTGATACCATCTTCTTCACTAAAATCTTCTTTGGCATACAAAGCGTCTTTGGCATGCATTAATTCCCACATTCTTTTATGACCCATCAATACCGTATTCAAAACAGTTTGTTCGTCAAACACAAGAAGATATTAAACGTTTAGGTACTCTTCAACAAGAAACTTTAAAGTTCGAGCAACAAAAAGCTCAAAATGAACTTGCTCAAAAATTAGTAAAATTGGC
>CAZWTV010000209.1:0-1870 GCA_964637225.1 uncultured Sediminibacterium sp. | reverse complement strand
TATTAGCTGCTTTCATGGGAAGATATAATTATAAAAAAGTAAAATCATAAAAGTATCTCACTAATGAAAAAAAATTATTTTTTTATTGTCATACTATTTTTAAGTATGTTTTTTTCTTCCAAAAAAATGGAGGCACAAATATTAAATACGGATAGAACTAAAAGTCTTGATTCTTCAGAAAATGTACTTACTCGAGTGGCCGTGTCTATTGCCACCGATCAACAAAAAAAATTTTTATTTGATTTTTATTACACAGGTGATTTTACTTTTTTAAACAAAAAAAATGCGACTACTTTTTATTCTAAAATAGACAAGGTAACCAACGGTGGTCAATCCATTCAAAACTTAGGTACTTTTCAATTAAAAAATAGTAAAGAAATTTCTAGTCAATTTCACATAGAATCATTTATACAATATCAATGGGACGCTTCCTTAGGTATGGAGTATAGAAACTTAGCTGGTTTAAATTTAATTCACTATTTCAAAAATACAGAATGGGAAGATTTTTTTTGGGGAGCAGGAATTTTTTTAGAAAATGAAAAATGGAATTGGTCTGCTGTAAATGAAGAGTCGCTAATCAATAATAAAAGTATAATCATCACGCATCCCAAATTAAATCTAACTGCTAAATATTCAGTGGTACATCCCACTAATCATTATGAATTCATTTTAAGAATATTTAATCAAACGGGTACTTATGAAGATAAAATCAATAATAGAACTTCTGTATTTAATCAATTTCAACTTCCTATTACCAAAAAATTAAGTACTTCCTTTAATTTAGATTTTTTATACGATACACATCCGGTGGTACCCATTGATCACTTTCACTATAATTATTATCAAACACTATCCTATAGTTTTTAAGAACTACTGCCAAATTATAACTAATTTTAAATAAGATATACAATGATATCATGGAATATACAAGCTGGTCAAATACCACTTTAATTATTTTATTTTTAATAGCTACCATAGCTATTTGGATAAGTGGCATTAAACTTACCAAAGCGGTAGACGCTATTACCTCCCATTTTGGATTAGGCGAGGCCATAGGTGGAATGGTATTTTTAGCCATCATTACAAATCTTCCGGAAATTGCCATTACAGCTGTAGCAGCTTCTCACAGAGATTATGATATTGCCATTAGTAATTTGTTAGGGGGCATTGCTATTCAAACACTAGTATTGGTCTTAATAGATATTTTTGGAGTAGGTAGATTGGCTCCTTTAACACAAAAAGGACATTCGAACGTTTTAATGATAGAAGGAGTTGCTTTAATATTTATTTTAAGTGTTGTCATAATGGGTGCTCAATTTCCAAACACGCTTATATATTTTAGAACAACCCCTTTTGAATGGTTAATTGTTCTTACGTGGCTATTTACTTTATTTTTAATTTCTACAATGATTCAAAAAAATCAAAAGCATCCCACTGAGCAATTAAACCATCATTTAAGAATGCCAAAATCTACTTTTAAAGGAAGTCTAAAAAGTGCTTATATTGTTGTATCGATAGGTGCTATTATTACTTTAATAGCAGGTTGGGCCTTAGAATTTACAGGTGAAACTTTAGCATCACGTTTTCATATAAGTGGAGTTATTTTTGGAAGCACTTTATTAGCTCTTTGCACTGCCCTGCCTGAAATTTCTACGGGTATTGCTTCAGCAAAAATTAGAGATTATAATATGGCAGTAAGTGATATTTTTGGGGGTAATGCATTTTTACCTGTCTTATTTATTATGGCTTCTATAATAGGAGGCGATGCTATTTTACCAAATTTACAGCCTTCCGATATTTATTTAACCACTTTAGGAATTATTTTAACAGGTATTTATATGGTAGGAATGGTCATACATTCTAAAAAACA
>CAZWTV010000208.1:0-1879 GCA_964637225.1 uncultured Sediminibacterium sp. | reverse complement strand
ATAATTATCGTCATTAATTTCAATCCAATATCCATCAGGATCTTGAATCCATATTTGATGTATGCCATCTACGCGCGTTGTAATAGAATTTTTATTCCCTTTAACATCCTCAAATGGGTAGTTCGCAGCTTTTAGTTTTTCAATAAAGCTATTAAAATTGGGGTAAGTGAAACAAGTATGTTGATTCTTATAATATTCTCTTTTTTCCGCTGCGCCTTGTATTACATGTAACATAGTATGATCGCTAGTTTTATACCAAATATGTTTTCCATCATGAAATGGTTCAGCTATGGAATCTAAGCCAATTATTTTACTATAAAAATTACCTGTTTTTTGTAAGTCTATTACATAAATAGCTGTATGATTTAAGTGAACTTTGGTATTTTTTTCTTGAGCGAATACTTGTAATGATATACCCATCACAAGTATTAAAATTATTTTTTTCATAAAGGCAATATATTTAAATTATGGACGATTCATTTTTTGCTTTATTGGTTTATCAAACATATTCATTTTATCTTGAATTGGATTATCTGAAATGGAAACATTAGGTAATTTATGGGCACTTGAAATGGTATTGGTACTATTTAAAGCATTTGATTTAAACGCGCTTGGACCAATAATAGTAAGTGCTTTATTTAAATAGGTTTCACTGGGATCTCCCAATAATTTATAGGGTAGCACATCATCAATAATGGCATAATCAGGTAAAAATCCATTCACCGTTCCATAATCAGATTGATCTAAGCAGTTTAAAATTTTAAATGTGATTGGCTGTAATCCATAATTCCACCTTTTAAGATCATCAGTAATAGTAAAAGATCCCACATTTTTTCCATAGGTATGTTCCCCAATTAAAACCACATTCATAAAAGGCTTTAAGTTATTTATAATTAATTCACTTGCAGAAGCCGTACCTGTAGAAGTTAAAATAAATACTCTATCTAAAGAGCCAAGATTATTCGGTTCTGATTTAAAATTAGTTATAAAATACGAACTACCATATTGTTTGGTGGCTTCTTTAGTATAAGCATCATTGTACATTTTTTTATTCATTACTTTATCTACTTTACTAGCTAAGTCTTTCACTATTAGGGTAGTTAGTAAATCTGAATTAGTAACATAGCCACCTCCATTATATCTTAGATCAATAATTAATTCGTTTACTCCTTTCGCTTTATATCTTCCAAACACAGCTCTTAATGTATCATCAAAACTTGTTAGGAATTGTAAATAAGCTAAATATCCTACTTTCTTACCGGACCAGTTAATAACAGTATCTTGTAATATTGGATTAGTTTGTAATTCAACTTTAGTTACAGTTATAGTTTTACCAGTACTGCTAAATACTTTGTTGCTATAGTTGCCTAAACCTAATTTTAGTGTTTGATTTTGTAAAACAGTAGTATAATTAGAAGAAGTGATGGCTTGATCATCTACAGACAGGATAATATCACCTCTTTTTAATCCATTTTTTTCTGCAGGACTTCCCTTTAAAACATAGGCTATGACTAACGCTATATTGGCTTTAGTATCATCTGTGTAAAAAGCATTAACCCTAATGCCTAAAACTGTATTTACTCCATTTAATTGATTAATTAAATTAGTGGAACTACTATCAATCCAAGAAAAACGATCAGTAATATGGTAATTATATAAAATACTATAAAAGTAATCCATAGGATTGTTAGTAGTATTAGTATTGGCTAATGCAGGCATATTATCTGACCATAAATAATAAGCTTTCATATTATCATATATCCATGTATTTATATCTGTATTGGTATATTTTTTTGAATTTGTACTTGGCAGCTCGGATAAATTAGTAACTGATTTATTGCAGGAAAGTAAACCAATAATTATTATAGTATATACGATT
>CAZWTV010000207.1:0-1890 GCA_964637225.1 uncultured Sediminibacterium sp. | reverse complement strand
ACTTAGTTGGAAAAGTTGAAGCTGGAATTCCGGAGGATGATCCAAGAAACCCTGCAGTTATCGCAGATAACGTTGGAGATAACGTAGGAGATTGCGCTGGAATGGCTGCAGATTTATTTGAAACTTATGCAGTTACAATTGTTGCTACTATGGTTTTAGCTTCCATATTTTTCTCTGGAAATTTAAACATGTTAATTTATCCATTAGCAATCGCTGGCAGCTGTTTGATTACATCTATTATTGGAACTTACTTTGTAAGATTAGGCGCTAGTAAAAGTATTATGGGCGCTTTGTATAAAGGCTTTATAGTTTCTGCAGTTTTATCTTTAATCGTTCTATACCCAGTCACTGAATATGTAGTTGGATTCACTAAAGTATATAAAGTTGGAGCTCTTAGCTTTACAGGACTTAAATTATATTATTGCGGAGTAATAGGTCTTGTAATTACTGGATTATTAATTTGGGTTACAGAATACTACACAAGCACAGCTTATAATCCTGTCAAATCCATCGCTAAATCTTCAACAACTGGACATGGTACAAACGTCATTCAAGGTTTGGCTATTTCTATGGAAGCAACTGCATTGCCAGCCTTAATTATTGTAGCTGGAATTTTATCAACTTATTTAATCGCTGGTTTATATGGAATTGCAATTGCAGTTACTACAATGTTGGCTTTAACAGGAATGGTTGTTGCTTTAGACGCATATGGACCAGTAACTGATAATGCTGGTGGAATAGCGCAAATGAGCAATTTACCTGCAAGTGTCAGAAAAGTTACTGATGCTCTTGATGCAGTTGGAAATACTACAAAGGCTATAACAAAGGGATATGCAATTGGTTCTGCAGGTCTTGGAGCTTTAGTTTTATTTGCTGCATACACAGAAGATATTAAACATTTTTCAAAAACTTCAGGTTCAGCATTAAAAGGAATTGTAGTAAATTTTGATTTATCAAATCCATATGTTGTTATTGGTTTATTAATTGGAGGTTTACTTCCTTATCTGTTTGCTTCTATGGGAATGCAAGCAGTTGGTAGAGCAGGCGGAGCTGTAGTTATTGAAGTTAGAAGACAGTTTAAAAAATGGCCTGGTATTATGAAGAACAAACAAAAACCAGACTATAGAAATGCTGTAGATATTTTAACCAAAGCTGCAATCAAAGAAATGATCATTCCTTCTTTATTGCCAGTTTTATCTCCAATAGTTCTTTACGTTATAATTTATTACATAGCCGGAACATCTTCAGCCTTATCTGCTTTAGGAGCGATGTTGTTAGGTGTTATTGTTACTGGATTTTTCTTAGCAGTATCAATGACAGCTGGTGGCGGAGCATGGGATAACGCAAAAAAATATATTGAAGATGGTCATTATGGTGGAAAAGGATCAGACGCTCATAAAGCTGCTGTAACAGGAGATACGGTCGGAGATCCTTATAAAGATACCGCAGGACCTGCTGTTAACCCAATGATTAAGATTACAAATATTGTAGCTTTGTTATTGCTAGCAATTATTGCTCGTTAGTCGTTAGTCTTACCAAAGTTTTTAGCTCGTTGTCTCATACTAGCTAAGAAACTTGATAGAAAGCTGGAGTCTTTACCTAGACTAATGGTATTTGCTTCATCAAAAGGGTTTTTGCTTAAAGCCTTTTTGTCTAAAAAATTAATTTTTTTTAGAATTCCTAGATCATCAAATTCTAACCTTAAAGTATTATTGTCAGTAATTACTTTTGTTCCATACTTATTTCTTGTTTGATGAACCTCATGGTAAAACCAAATGTTATTATTATTTATTCCGATATTTTGAGGTGGACCAATAAGATTTAAGACATCATTGGTGTTTGTATTGTTGACCTGTAAGGACTCAGATTTAATTTTTAAATTATCGATAC
>CAZWTV010000206.1:0-1932 GCA_964637225.1 uncultured Sediminibacterium sp. | reverse complement strand
GAAATTTGAGTACTATTATTTAAAACAAATAAAGCGTCAATTAGAAATAAAAGAAATGCAATTAGGATTAAATAAATTCTTAGTTTGATTTGCATGCATTTAAGTTAAAAAAAAGGGCAAGTAAATACTTGCCCTTTTATACTTTTTGGATAAATTAAGCAGCTTTTCTACTTAAGCTATAAATAACTAATCCAAAACCAATTTTATTTACAGCATCTCCAATATTGTAAATGATATTCATATCAATTCCAATATTTTTGAAACTAGCGTACCATTGTCCGTCGGCGGTGCCAATTAAATATCCAAGAGGATAAATAGCCCAACCCACTAGAACAAACCAACCTAATGCTGCGTTGGCAGAAGCTACTGCAGTTCCAGCACCAGTGGCTAATTTTTTAACATCTCCCATCCATACTTCATAAACAATGTAGAAGTATGCGATAGCACTTAAAGTTCCCCATAATGTAGCTTGAGCTGGGGCAACAGCTTCACCCCAATAACCTGTAACTAACATTACAACAGAAGCTAAAATCATTTTCCATAATAAACCGGTGGTACCACCTGCTTTTTTTGTGATTAAATAGAATTCAACACACATTAAAGGCACGGTTAATAACCAGTCTACATAACGGAAGAATGTAGGACTATCATGCGTTTCTAAGAAATAACCACGCATGTAATAGTAGTGAACAGCAGCTATAAAAGTGATTAACCCTGACACAAGGACAGAAGTTCTCCATTCTTTACTAGTGTTGTTCAATTCTAAGAAGAAAAATACTGCGGCGGCCATCATGGCCATTGTGCCAATGAAGAAAGTGAAAGACACGTAGTCGGTCTTTGCAATCTGCATTGAAGCATCAAGTAGGAACAAATGATCCATATTGTTGAGTTTTTGGTGAACATGTTAATTCACAACATTCCTCCATACTTTACGGCTGTCATTATTGTTTATACAATAATGCAAAGCAATAGCAAATCAATTGTTGTTTATGAAAACCAGTCAAAAGTTAAAACAAAAAATTATAAAAAAAGTTAAAAAAAATGCAAATAAAATAGAAATTTTCCTAATGTTTAATAATTTGTTTAATTTTTATGAATTTTTATTAAACAAAACTTTCAATACAAACTGCATCCCAAAGAAGAGATCGAATTTTTAATGATTCTACAGCAGCTTTCGTAGCCTCCTCCCATTTAACAGAATCATTTTCGCATAGCTCTTCTACCATTTGAATAGCAAGCTCACTGTGATGACCTCCGTCTACTTCAATATGTCTTTCAATGTAGTATTTGAAAATTGAAATTTGTTCTGGGTGTTCAGCATAAATTTTATTTAATATTTGATTGAACATGTCTGGAATTAAATCCTCTCTGCCAAAAGTAAAAACGGCGGCTTTTACATGAAGTGGAGCATTTTGAGCAATATCAAAAGTAAATTGTAAAAATTGTTTTACTTGTAAAGGGATATCTAAAGCTTCGATACTTTCCTGCATAGTTTTACCCTGCTCTAATAGAGTTAAAAGTTGGTTTATCTCTTTGGTATCTGCCCCCATTTGACGCATAGCAGATAAATACAATTCAAAATGACTTACTCGATTTCCCTTTTCATCTATATCAGATTCTTCCCCACATACAATTTCATTAATTAAATAACGTGTATTAGCAGAACCTACTGGAACCCATGGTAAACGAACACAAGTAAGACCTATTTGTAATGATTTTAACAAACTCATAAAATCCCATACCGCAAACACATGATATTTTGCAAAATTTTTGATACCCTCTATATCTTCAATTTGATGATAAACAGAGTGCGCTAACAAAGCTTCTCTTTCAGATTGAATAGATAATTTTAATTGATCAATAGGAAATGACATACTTTACATTTTTAATAAATTAATTTAATTTATAATTTTTGAGGCACAAAGAAAATTA
>CAZWTV010000205.1:0-1960 GCA_964637225.1 uncultured Sediminibacterium sp. | reverse complement strand
CCTTTCTTGTAAATCCTTTGCTGCCGCTAACTCAGAATTCTTTCGCTCATTCTCAAGTTTTTTAAATTGCTGCTTTTCTCTAAATTTAGCAAAAATATAAATCAGCGAAAGGCCTGTTACAAAATAAAATAAATAAGCCCACCAGGTTCTCCAAGGTGGGGGCAAAATATGGATTACAATTCTTGCACCCTCTTCATTCCAAATTCCATCATTATTAGCCGCTTTCACCTTAAATGTATAAGTGCCTTCATGTAAATTAGTATAACTCGCAAAACGTCTAGAACCTGAATAAATCCAATTCTCATCATACCCTTCCATCTTATATGCATATTCATTATGATCTGCATCTCTGAAATTAAATGCTAAAAAATCAAAGGATAAACTATTTTCATTATGATTAACTATATATTCTTCCTTAGGATTATTTGATTCAATCAATAAAGTTGTATCTTTTTTTGAAAACTTTTGAATGATAACAAATGGAGGCTTTGAATTATCTTTTATGGAATCTGGGAAAAAATAATTTAGCCCTTTAAATCCTCCAAAAAATAATTCACCTTCATTTGATTGAGCAATACAATTTGAATTAAACTCATAATCCTGTACACCTTCTGAAGGCCCAAAGCTCCTGAACTTATTTGTGTATGGATTATATCTTATAATTCCAAAATTAGAAGTCATCCATAAATTATTATCGTTACTTTTTTTAATGTTATATAAATATAAAGAAGGAATTCGATCAGAACTTGTTAAAAAAGTTTTGGTTTTTTTTTCAAAGTCAACCTTAAGTAGCCCATTACCAAAAGTGGGTAAATAAGCAAATTTATCGTCTACAATTTCCATATCATACCATAAATCATATTTTCTATCAAAAGTTAAATTTTTAGTTAATAGTGTAGCTACATTAGTTAACTCATTCCATAAATAAATTCCATCGAAATTTAAAACATATAATTCATTTTTTGATTTACGTTTTAATAAATACACACCCCCTTTAAGATTAGAAGGAAGAATAATAGGCTTATAGGAAGTATCCCCATTGGATGTACTTAAAATAACAGGTTGATCACCCGTATATATAAGTTCATTTTTATTATTTAAATACGTATTACCAAGAGTATGATTGTCGCTAATTTTTGATTTTTCTCTAATGTAACCCTGTTTTATAAAATTATTTTGTCTTAAATTTTTTTTATAGAAGACTATTCCATTATCAGAATTACTAAATGCAAAAATATTTCCTTTTGCATCTTCACTAAATTTCCAATTCCTTGTATAAGGGATAGTTGCATCTTGTAAATATCTTTTTTTAAAATTATTGGCTCTATCTAACTCCATAATACCCATATGTGGAGCATACTCTCCTAGCCATATATGTCCTCTGCTATCTACAAAAGTTCCCCAAACATCAGAAAAATCTAAATTAAAATCTTTAGGAAAATTTTTAGCTAATAGACCAAATTTTCTTTTATTGGGATCATATTTTGTTAAATCAAAACCGCCAATCCATATATTATTGTCCTTATCTTCAAGTATACTATAATAACTATCATATTCTATACCAAAATCTTTTGCATTATTTTTATTAATCTGAACTATATTATTATTTGAAAGATTTATAATATTAATACCACCATTAAGAGTAGTGAGCCACAATAAATTACTTTTTTTACTAAAATGAATTCCATTAATCAAATTAGTAGAAATAGTTTTAGGATTTTGGGGATCATTTTTAAAAGTTTGTATTTCTTTTGAAGTAATATTATAGATAAAAGCACCAAATTTGGTTGCCACAAAAATTTTATTATCAATTAATTGAATATCATTTGCTCTTGTATTAAATATAGAATCTTCGGAATTAAATATTAAGCTAAAAGTATGTTTCTTAAAATCAAATTTTTGTAGTCCGATATCGGTTGACACAAACAAGTATTCATCCTTATAATTCAAAACTTTATTT
>CAZWTV010000204.1:0-1995 GCA_964637225.1 uncultured Sediminibacterium sp. | reverse complement strand
GTGGGCGCTACCACCTCAAGGTAGTGCGTCTACCAATTTCGCCACCTCCGCTCAAACGCAAACCTACTTAAAATTTCTTTTCTGGTAGTATTTTTTGCATCTTTGTAAGACTTCAAATTTTCTTTATGTCTAGCTATACCGTTACTTGTCCAAAATGTCAACACAACTTTGAGCCAACCGATGCTATAAGAGAGGAAGTGGAGAAAGAACTAAGAGGTAAAATGACCGATTGGCAAAAAAAGAAAGAAGAGGAAACCAATGCCTTATTAGCCGCTCAAAAAATAGCCTTAGAAAATGAATTGACTGAAAGATTAAAAAAAGAAGTGGTAGCTCAATATGATCAAAAAATAAAATTGATGCAACAAAATGAGTCGGCCATGACTAAGCAAGTAAAAGAATTTCAGGAAAAAGAGTTGACCTTTTTAAAACAAGTGCAAGAAATTCAGGCTAAAGAAGCTGCTCTGGAATTAGAATTGCAAAGAAAACTTATACAAGAAAGAGAAATTTTAAAAGCACAAATTCAAAAAGAAGAACTAGAAAGAGGTTCTCTAAAAGAACAGGAACATTTACTAAAAGTGAAAGAATTAGAAAAGCAATTAGAGGATCAAAGAAAATTAGCCGAAGCCATGAAACGCAAAGCAGAACAAGGAAGTATGCAAATGCAAGGCGAAGTCCAAGAGCTATTGCTTGAAGAACTATTAAAAAATAGTTTTCCTTTCGATGAAATATTAGAGGTAGGAAAAGGAGTAAGAGGGGCAGACTGCATACAAGTGGTTAGAAACAATCTTGGACAAGAAGCTGGAAAAATTATTTATGAAAGTAAGAGAACCACCGCTTTTGCACAAGAATGGATAGAAAAGTTAAAAGCAGATATGCGTAGTACTGGAGCAGATATTGCCATTATAGTGACACAAGCTTTTCCAAAAGATATGGAAAGATTTGGTGAAAAAGAGGGGGTTTATATTTGCTCCTACCAAGAAGTAAAAAGTGTTGCGCTTTTATTAAGAAATGCACTATTAAAACTTTTTGAAGCTAAAAAAAATCAGTTGAATAAAGGCGACAAAATGAGCTTTCTTTATGATTATTTAACAAGTAATGAATTCAATGAGCAATGGAAAGCTATTGGAGAAGGATTCAGACAAATGCGCCAAAGCATACAAAAAGAAAGAGATGCCATGGAAAAATTATGGAAATCTCGTGAAAAGCAATTAGAAAAAGTTTTATTGAATGCCATGCATATTAAAGGATCCATTGAAGGAATTGCTGGTGCAGATTCAATCAATTTAAATTTAATTGAAGACAATGAAAACCCTGCACTAGAGAACGAGTAGTTATTATTCACTTATACAAACTGCCCAGACAAAATTCTCTCTTTGCTCATAATGAATTTCCACTTCCATAGAACTTGCTTCAGTTAATATAGAAGCACTCGCCTTTCCTTTTTGCAAAAAAGGTAAACTTTCTACTCTTAATTGCTCTGAAAAATCAATACCTAATTGTTCATACATTTTATACATAGCTTCCTTGGCTGCCCAACATAAGCTTAGTTGTGTTAAATTAGGAAGTGACTCTCTCTTTTTAATTTTTTCAAGCTCAGAGCTGTGTAAAAATTTGGAGGCAATTTTTTGTATTCTTTCATGAATTATTTCAATATCAATACCCACAGATGCCTTATCACTAATAACGCAAGCCGCCCATCCTTTACAATGTGATAATGAAAATTGAATTTGTTCATTCTCAAAATAAGGCTTACCATTAGAAGCATACTTTATCGTATTCATATTCAAATGAGGCACCATTGTTTTCAATAAATAGCGGGCTGCTAAATGTTGAATTTTTTTTAAGGGATGCATAATAGGCTTACTCCCCTCTTCGCTTAACATTAATTTTGATTCAAAAAAAGATAAAGGTTCCTCAATGGACCATAAAGCCATTTTAGGGTACACAACGATTGCGTCCTTGCCGTCAATCTCAACCTGTGCAGCCGTGTAGTTT
>CAZWTV010000203.1:0-2033 GCA_964637225.1 uncultured Sediminibacterium sp. | reverse complement strand
AGTTCGTTTTGGACCTTAGCAATTTCTCTAATACCATAAATGGGAATACCCAGGGCTGCTAACATAACAAAATACTTAGCAATACTTTCTGCAAAATTTAAAACTCCAATATGTTCAGGCCCTAAAGTTCTTGCCAAATAAGGAAAAGTAATCAAAGGAAAAAATACCTGAGATATAGCAAGCAGTACATTATAAAAAACACTATTCTTTACAGACATGATTTAAAAATACAAAAAAAATTGAACTAGCTATGAAAAATAAGCCTGTACACTATTTTTTATATTTAAGAAAAATATAAAAATTGACTTTCTAGAACGTTTCCAAAATTTATCATTTCTAATATAACTACCCTCATCCCAAGTGGTAATAATTTCCTTGGTAATCGTGCCTAGTCTTATTTTATGAGGATCTACAAATTGCTTAAAAATATCGAAGGGAGTAGAAATTTTAACAGTTTGTTTTAACAAGTATTGAGCAGTGGGTTTATTCAAAGAATAACCATAAGTACAGTATATAGTATGTAATAAGGGCTCACCTATAGTATATTTTCCCTCAATTTTCTGGGCTTTGGACCTTTTTATTTTAGCATTTCCCTCCCAGGCCCCCCAAAAAAAGAAATCATACTGTTTAGAGATTGGTTCAAAATAAGTTTTTAAAAGCTCAAAGTTGAGTATTTTACTATCCGATTCTAGCACTAAAAAATGTTCTTCATTATTGCTTGCAGCTTTAACAATTTGTCTTAATATTTTTCTGTGACCCAATAAACAAGCTACTTCTGTTGCCATTAAAGCCTTTCCGGTACGCTGCTTTGATTTTTCTATAATAGACTTTAAAAAGGGAATATGAGTATTGCTTGGATAAATTGACTCTGAAATAGTAAACTGCTTAAATTGTTGGCGCATAGCATTAACTCTTGCAGTTCTATCTTTTTCTAAAGGAGAATATAAAATGTAGGTATTAATTGCAGCTACCATAATACTTATAAAAAACTTAAATTATAAGAATCAAAAGTACCAAACCTATTATTAATTTTAGCATAAGGTGTCATAAACAATTGTGGATAGCCATTTGGATATAAAATATAATGGGGCTTATTTAATAAATAGGCTAAATGTATAGGTAAGCTATCGGCACCAATAATTAATGTAGCTTCTTGTATAAATTGAATGAGGCTCTTGAAATTAGTGTAAACCAGTTGTTGAGTTTTTACAAATTTATTATTTGTATTGGTAGAAATAGGCATTTGTTTGTAATAGGCAATTTCTAATGAATAGCCCTTGGCTTCTAATTCATTTGTAAGCTTATTAATTAAAGTACTGGGTATATTTTTTTTTGTTTGTCTGGTATCGGGGAATAATAAAACTTTGCCTTCTAGTTTTTTGGGGTGGTTGTCTTCTTTACTTTTTTCTTTAACTTCTATTGTATTTGTATCTTGAATGTTAAAAAACCTTGCATATGAAACATATACTGGCTCATTACTTATAATAAAATTAAAATTAAGACCAGTTATGGCATTAAATAATACTATTTTTTTATCTTGTTCGATATAGTCAGTTCCTTCATTATTTGGATTTTGCTTTACAAATTTTTTAATTTTTTTTAATTCATTAAGTGTATTTAAACTTAGTAAATGCTTATTGGTAAATAAACTTAACTGTGTATTGGTTATACCAAAATGTATAAATTGAATTTGAATGCTAGTTAAATCAATTACTAATGAAATTTCTTGATACAGTGGCTCTAAGTGCTTGGAAGCAATTAATGTATACTTATTTTTTTGAGGGCTTTGTAATAAGGCTTGTAATAATATTACAAAGTCTCCATAAGCCCTTAATAAAAATAGGCGGTGCATTCTTAAAAATTAATTAGAAGTATACTTGTATAGCGCATAGAAAAAAGAAATAACCAAACCTACAGCAAAACCTATTAATATAAAATACCTAGCAGGAGTTCTCTGATCAAACAAAGGAAATTTAGGAGAATCGACTACTTGTATTACAGGTGTTTGATTTATAAGAGATAATTTTAAAGTT
>CAZWTV010000202.1:0-2035 GCA_964637225.1 uncultured Sediminibacterium sp. | reverse complement strand
TAATTCTATACCCTATTTAAATAATCTAATTACTGATTTGCAATAGGTTAGAAAAATAAAATTCAAGAATTTCTAATTGGTAGGAGCAAGAGGTCCTTTTCTTATGGCTTTTACTTGAACTGGCCATTGAATGGGCAAACCAGTTCTTATATCCATACCCAAATCTGTTTTATCTCTAGGAAAAGTTTCATTGTCTTCACAAGCCATATAAACCAAAATAGCAGTAAGTATGGCATTATTTTTCAAATCATCAAATACAACTTTATCGTAGGTATCTCTATTGGTATGCCAAGTGTAATTAAAATAAGACCAATTCAAAGCTCCTAAAGAAAAGCCTGGAGCACCCACAGCTACAAAGGAAGCAAAATCACTTCCCCCACTTCCAGGGGCCCCTGGAAAAATGGTTTTAATAGAATCCTTAATGAAACTTGGTGCAGCAGCCAACCATTTAGTAATAAATGTACCCGCATGTTGGAAACCTTGTCCTGAAATATTTACAATTCTTCCTGTGCCATTATCTTGATTAAATAATGCTTGTAGTTTATTTACAATTTCAGGATGATCCTCCACAAAAGCTCTGGATCCATTTAATCCTTGTTCTTCACTTCCCCAATGTCCCACCAAAATACTTCTTTTAGGATGAGGGTACACTAATTTTAAAATACGCAAAGCTTCCATCATAGTTAAAGTACCTGTTCCATTATCGGTAGCACCTTGTGCTCCATCCCATGAATCAAAATGTGCAGATAACATAACATACTCTTCTGGCTTTTCATTTCCTTTTATTTCAGCTAGTGTATTGAAAACAGGAACGACACCTAAGTCTTTTGAAGCAGTTGCTACACTTATAATGGGATTATCTCCCGATTCAACAAGACGAAACAAAGTTCCATAGTCCTCCAGAGCAATATCTACTGTTGGAATTTTTGAAGTATATGCATTAAAAATTTTATCTACCCCAAAACCACTTGACCAATTACTTGTTAAGATACCAGCAGCACCAGCTTTTTCTAAAATAATGGGTAGCATTCTAGAAGTATAGCCAGTTTTACTTATTCTTTTTCTCCAAGCCTCTGTCTGTTCACTTCTTTGTTTTTTTATTTTTTCGAACGACTCCTTAGTAGCAAATTGTTGCCAATTATCATCGGGTCTACCTGTAGGTTGATTCATGGAAATCATAACAAACTTGCCTTTTACGTTGGGAAGCCAGTTTTGAAAAGCTAATGAATCTTCTACATCTGGAATAATTATAATTTCTGCTTTAACAGCTTTACCTTTTGTTGAAGGACTCCAAGATAATTGAGTGCCTTCTAAACTTTTTATTCTTGGAGAAAGCATATCTATATGGGTGATGCCCCTTTCCCAACCTTTCCATTCACCCCATTTTTCATTATGCGCATCAATACCCCAACTAGTGTATTTTTCTACAGCCCAATCATTTGCTTTTTGCATTTGGGGGGTGCCCACTAATCGGGGCCCTATTTTATCAAATAGTTCATGTGCTAATACTTGTAATTGAGAATTATTATTTGCTTCTTGTACAATTTTATCAACAACTGTTTGAGCAGATAAATTATTAATTGAAAAAATACAAGCAAGTAGTAAAAGTTTAGTTATGCATCCAGTATAACTAAAGTGTATAGTTTTATTTTTTTTCATATACTTAAAAATATGAAAAAAAATGAAAAAGTTTAATTAATCCTGCTTCAATTTAATTTTTGTAAATATCTGTAAATGTGGCAAAGCCAATACCGATAAGCTTATAAATAATAAAGTGAAAATACCAGAAGCATCTTTGCTATTCAGCGTTAAAATAGTGATAAAAATAAAACCTAGCCATGCCATAATAGAAAATGGTGCCGCATTCAATAGCAACTGTTTCCAACCATGGACACTATTGGGCATATTAAAAGTTATTCTAATTTTATCAAAGGATAATAAGGAATGCCAAAAACCAAAATAAAAAGCAAAACACAACCAAAGAGGCATAAAAAAAGCAAAAGCAATAAGTATGATTTGTTGCAGAATAAAAAAG
>CAZWTV010000201.1:0-2038 GCA_964637225.1 uncultured Sediminibacterium sp. | reverse complement strand
GATTTTCAGGGTTTTGGTGACATGTAAAAAAAATCAAATAAAAAAATTTTTTTTTCAACAATAAGTCGTCATATTCGCATTCTGGTTAACAATTCCTTAATCCTGGATTGAAGATCAAATTTTTTTAAATTATACAAAGAGCAAGAAAGTAAGATGGCTAAGAGCGCAGATTTAATTTGGAGTAATTGCTTAAAAATTATCAAAGACATTGTCGAATGGCAACATTTTAAAACATGGTTTGAACCTATCCAACCTGTTGACTTAAAAGATAACGTTTTACTAATCCAGGTTCCCAGCCAATTTTTTTACGAATACATTGAAGAGCATTATGTTAATTTATTAGCTAAGACTTTAAAACGAGAACTTGGCAAAGATGCGAGACTTGAGTATCGTATTATGGTGGATAGTGGAAATAATAAAAAAGGTTCCATGGATGTTCCCGCTAGTGGAATGAAAACCTACAATAACAACGAGATGAATTTCCCGTTGGTGATTGACAATCCTGTTAAAAATCCATTTGTGATACCAGGGTTGAAGAAAATGCAAATTGACCCTCAATTAAATCTGAATTATACATTTGAATCCTTTATTGAAGGGGATTGCAATAGGGTAGCCCGCAGAGCTGGTAAAACTGTAGCTGAAAAACCTGGGGCTAATTCATTTAATCCGCTAGTTATTTATGGAGGGGTGGGCCTAGGAAAAACTCATTTAGCCCAAGCCATTGGTAATGATGTAAAAAGAATTCATCCTAACAAAGTTGTTTTATACGTTAGTTCTGAAAAATTCATCAATCAGTTTCAAGATCATAGTCGTAATAATGCAATTAATGACTTTATACATTTCTATCAACTTATTGATGTTTTAATCATTGACGATGTACAGTTTTTTAACAGAGCTGAAAAATCTCAAGATGCTTTTTTTGCGATTTTTAATCACTTGCATCAAAGCGGAAAGCAATTAGTTCTTACTTCTGATAAAGCGCCTAAAGATTTAGAAGGTTTACAAGAGCGTTTATTGAGTCGTTTCCGTTGGGGATTGAGCGCCGATATTCAAGTGCCAGATTATGATACTCGTATAGAAATTTTGGAAAGAAAAATGAAGGCAGATGGACTTGAAATGCCCAAAGAAGTGGTGAAATATGTGGCCTATAATATTAATACCAATGTTAGAGAATTAGAAGGTGCTTTAATTTCTTTATTAGCTCAATCTTCATTAAATAAAAAAGAAATAGACGTTGAATTAGCAAAAAAGGTTTTGCGCAATTTTGTTAAAACAAGTAGTAAAGAAATTACCATTGATGCTATTCAAAAAATGGTATGCGAGTTTTTCGAAGTTCCTTATGATAAATTGTTGCAAAAAACACGTAAGCGTGAAATTGTACAAGCCCGTCAAATTACAATGTATCTTGCAAAAGCTTTTACAAAAAATTCTTTGAAAACCATTGGAGAACATTTTGGAGGTAGAGATCATACTACCGTAATTCATTCTTGTCAAACCGTAAAGGATTTAATGGATACCGACTCTATGTTTAGAGAGAATGTAATGGAACTTACCCAAAAAGTACAATTAGCGGCAATGTAATAAGCCCTATTTAAACCATTTTTCATTACTATTTATTCAAGCTTTATTTTACAAGTGGAGGAACTTTATTTAAGTTTATTCATGACTTTTTTAGGTATTTAAGGCCAAGCTGCTTATTTTTGCAGCCCTCGAAAGAGGTTTTGGAGGAGAGGTGGATGAGTGGCTGAAATCAGTAGTTTGCTAAACTGCCGTACGGGTTAAACTGTACCAAGGGTTCGAATCCCTTCCTCTCCGCTCTCATTAAGTTCTTTTTTAATAAGTGTAACACTTTTACAATATTTACTCGTTAGCTAGTAAATGGAACGGGAAGTAGCGCAGTCCGGTAGCGTACCTGGTTTGGGACCAGGTGGTCGCAGGTTCGAATCCTGTCTTCCCGACCACTATCAAAAAGACCTCTACAATTCATTATAAATCAATGATTTTTGTAGGGGTTTTTTATTTAATATCAAAACATAAC
>CAZWTV010000200.1:0-2107 GCA_964637225.1 uncultured Sediminibacterium sp. | reverse complement strand
AACCTTACCCGGAACTACTGATACAATAAATAAAGATTTTAATTATAGAATAATTCGATTACATAATAATATAAAACTTGGAAGAACCGTAATTTATTGGAATAATAGTCCTTATCTGCCTGCCCCTATAGCAGCGGAGGGTTTTGAATTAGCTTCTAAAGGCGTATTTCCAAAACCTAAAATCACAATTTCAATTTCTGATGAAATGCTTGATGTGTTTTCCTTATTTAAAGGAACGATAAACTTTGGAGATTTAATTGGCGCAAAATTTACAAGAAGAAGAACATTCGCTAAATTTTTAGATCGCAAAAATTTCTATCAGACTGATTCTAATTCTCCTTTAACTAAAGATTACGCATCAATTCCAGAAGGATTTGATCCTGATCCTAATTGTGAATTTCCGAAAGATGTTTATTATTTAGACCGCAAATCTTTTGAAAATAAAAACTCAATTCAATTTGAATTATCAAGCGCAATTGATTTAGATAGAGTTAAATTACCACGACGTAGAGTTTTAAGTTATGCTTGTCCATGGCAATATAGGGGAGAAGGTTGTTTGTATGAATATCAACCCCGGCTAAATGAAGAAGTCCACGGAACTACGACAGCTATTCCTAATAAAAGCGATTCTACTGGAGCTATCGCCCCAGTATGCGCTACTGAAGATGATCAACTTATTAAAGATATTATAGCTCCACAATCTTTAGCAAATAATCCAATAGAATGGAAATCAAAAGAAATTTATACTAAAGGTTCAGTGGTTTATATAACAAAAAAAGGCATTAATTTTTATTTTGTAGCTAAAGTGGATGTTCCTATAAATGTGCCTCCACCAAATGGAAACTATTGGTTAGCAGATCAATGTTCCAAAACACTAAAAGGTTGCAGAATAAGATATGGTCAAAACGCTTTGCCCTTTGGTGGATTTTATGGAGTTTCAAACTATCAAAGAGGATCAATGTAATGATTAGTGAAGAAATAAAAAGCTCCATTAAACAACACGCAATTAAAGATTATCCCAATGAATGTTGTGGATTACTTTATTTAGAAAATAACTCTTTAAAAATATTAAATGCTAATAATTCTGCAATAGATAAAATAAATGAATTCTTGATTAATCCTAAAGATTATCTAAAAGCATCAAGGTTAGGTAAAATTGTTGGAATTTATCATTCGCATTGTGTGCAAGACAATTCATTTTCAGAACTAGATAAGCAAATAAGCCATAGACTAAATTTAAAGAATATAGTTTATATATATAAGCAAAATAAGTTTGAAGAATATTGTCCCGAAAACTACTTCTCTAAATACACCGATAAAAAATTCAAAATCAATGAATCAGACTGTCTTTCTATAATTGAAGAATATTACAATGAAGAATTTGGTCTGAACATATTTCACTATGAAAGAAACGAAAACTGGGATAAAAATTATAAAGAATTCATAGATAGTAAACTATCATGCTTCACCAATAATAAAAACTTTGATGAGTTTATAAATAAAGAGAATTTTATTAAAATAGATCGAATCGAAGATGCAAAAAAACATGATCTCATTATTTTTAAATATTTAGATAATTATCCTTCTCACTTTGGAATCTACTTAGGAAATGATTACATTTTACACCAACCTAGAAATAGAGATTCTTTGATTGAAAAACTTTCTGCTCCAGAAAAAAGAAGAATTTACTGTTTCGCTAGACATAAAGAACTATGCTAAATTTAGAAATTAAACACGAAATAATAAATCATGCTTTATCTAGCTCAAATGAAGTTTGCGGCTTTATTAAAAGACAAGGTGATATTTTAATCGTAGACAAAAAAGATAACTTATTAAATTCAGCTACTGAATTCATGATGGAAGGAATTACATCAGATGTAGTAGCTTATTATCATTCTCATATCAATTATGATTTAATTTCAAAAGCAGACGAAATTGTTGCTGAAAGATTAGGGTTACCATGTATTGTTTATAATAAAAAAACCAATACATTCCACCAGTATAACCCAACAGGAATAAAAATTCAATTTACAGAAAGACCATTTCTTTTAGGTTTTGCGGATTGTTTATGGCTTGTTAAAGACTATTATACTTATAATTTAAATAT
>CAZWTV010000199.1:0-2109 GCA_964637225.1 uncultured Sediminibacterium sp. | reverse complement strand
TGGTGCACCTTTTATGTTCAAAGAAGGATTAAGATTATAGACATTATCTGATTCCTCAGCAACTTTTGATATTGATATATTCAATTCTTTCTTTATGCTATCAGCTTGATTTTGTAAAATATTAGTATTAATTCTGGCTTTCTTACTTTTAGTTTCAATATAAAAGCTTGAAGTTTCTGAGGCTAGAGTCTCGCAAAATACTTTTGAAAAAAGTTCATTATTACTGATTACTTCTATGGTTAATATTGAAACTTTTTTATCTTTTTGCTTAATTATTAAATTATCTACGCTTGTTAGTTTTTTATGTAAAATATGTAAGATAGAATCTTGCTGTAAACTAAATTTTGAACGATCATCTGAAATGTTAAATTGAATATTTGCTAAATCTGGTTTATTTTTCCAATTATCTCTTAATTTATTAAATCTGATATAATATTCAGCTAAGGAAATATTATCACCCTCTATTTGAATAGGTTCTAATAATACTTTTTCAATTATATATTGGCTTTTCATTAATTCAGCTAAATTTCCAGCTGCAAAGGCTCCTCCACTTGCACCACTTCCTCCTAAATCTAAACCCAAACTGCTTGCTAACCCTAATGCACCGCTTAATCCTCCTCCTCCTCCTCCCTTATCTTCATCCATTGCAAATGTTAGTACTGCAGTATAGGTAGGCTTCCTATTTGTTGCAATTAAAAGCCCAATTATTGCTCCTATTATAGAAATTAATAAAATAGTTCTCCATTTTGACTTTATAAATAAAACCAACCATTTACATTTAATAATAATTTCTTTTAACGAAATATCATTATTTTCTATTTGATTATTTTCTAAAACCATTGTGTAAAATTAAATATTAAATAAGGTTGAAGCTATTTTTTTAACAAACTAATAGTAGCCAATGCTGATACTACTTGAGCAATTACAGTAGTAAATTGAACAATTGTTGTTATTGCTTTATCCTTTTTAGCATCTGTCTCTGGTATAACTACTTCCGATCCAGGTCGAATAGTAGGATTCACCCTAAATATTCCAAACATTTTTGTTCTATTCGATTTACCATTTGCATATATAACATAGGCTCTTCCTCTTTTAGCATATTCTGAAATGCCACCAGCAGCGCTTATACATTCTCTAATAGTTAGTCCATCTCTATAAACTATATTAGTAGGTCTTAATACCCCACCACTTATTTTAACTCTATTGTCCATTTTAGGAATAACTATTTCATCCTTAGCTCTAAGTACTAAATCTAATTCAGAGCCGGGGTGTTGCATGATATAATTTATATCAATGGCTATTTGATAATAATCTTCTTCTAAGTCTTTAAATAATGCATTTAAAGTATCTTTTAATTTATTCCCTTTTGCTTGAGGGTTTAAATCAATTTCAGTAGTACCCATTGCATTGGTTGATGTTGGTGTATTTAAAATTGAATTTTTATCTGCTTCCTGTTTTGCCTTAAATTTTCTGGTATAAGCAAGTTCAATGGATGTTTTTGTTTCATCGGATTTTAAAGAATCTATATCAAATCTTTTTCTTTTAATGTAGGCACCTTCGCCATAAGCTTCACCAATTAAACCACCTGCTCTTTTTACAATATCACTTACCCTCTCTACTCTTGAGCTTAAAGTATATTTACCAGCACTTTGCACTTGACCAGTAATAGTTATTACTTCAGGTAAAGTATAACCCACTTTTTTAGTAATGGTTATTACATCTAATGGTTGTAAAACAATATTTTCTTGACCAGGATTAAAACTTAAATCGCCATTAATTTCAGTTTTAAATATTTTAGTTACTTGATTATTATCAACCTTATCTCCATATTGAACTAATCTGGCAACTTCAATATTTTTATTAGCTGCATAAGTAAAACCTCCTGCCATTAAAATTAAATCTTTAACAGTCATACTATCTATATAATTAAAGGAGCCTACTGTCTTTACTTCTCCATATAAATCTACTTTTAAAGAGTCTCTAATTTCTAAAATAGAATTAATATATAATTCATCTTCTCTTTGTAATAATATATTTTCTGAAGAATTTTTCTCAAGCGCCTTTGATAAATTAATACTTATCATTTCTTTTAATAAATGATGCGTAGTT
>CAZWTV010000198.1:0-2133 GCA_964637225.1 uncultured Sediminibacterium sp. | reverse complement strand
TTGCGTGATAAAGGATACATGAAAATTGTTTCATTAGCACCAGAGGTGTTATAAATTATAAATAATTATGAATAATAGATTTAAACCCAAATTCAACATCAAGAAAGGCGACACTGTTGTAGTGATTGCCGGAGATGACAAGGACTTGAAAAAGCCTCGCAAAGTATTAGAGGTTATCGTTGATAAAGGTCGTGTTATTGTGGAGGGCGTTGCAATGGCAACTAAACATACAAAGCCATCTGCCTCTAACACAAAAGGTGGCATTGTAAAAGTAGAAGCCCCTATTAATATTAGTAATGTAATGTTATGGGATGCAAAAACCTCAGCTGCCACTAAAGTAAAACGTACAAGAGAAGGTGGTAAATTAGTAAGAACTTCAAAAAAATCAGGGGAGGTAATAAAATAATGAGCACAGTAAAATATACTCCAAGATTAGCAGTTAAGTACTCCAAAGAAGTGGTACCTGCCTTATCGAAGAAGTTTGGTTACAAGTCTGTAATGCAAACTCCTAAGCTAGAAAAAATTTGCATCAATCGTGGTGTGAATGGCGCAGTAAATGATAAAAAATTAGTAGATATTGCAATTGATGAGTTGACAATGATCACTGGTCAAAAAGCAGTTCCTACGATGTCTAAAAAAGATATTTCAAATTTTAAATTACGTAAGGGAATGCCTATTGGAGCTCGCGTAACTTTAAGAGGTGAGAAAATGTATGAATTTTTAGATCGTTTAGTTTCTGTTGCATTACCTCGTGTTCGTGATTTTAAAGGTATAAGTGACAAAGCATTTGATGGCCGTGGAAACTACACTTTAGGTGTAACTGAACAAATCATTTTCCCTGAAATTGATATTGATAAAGTAAATAAAATAACTGGCTTGGATATCACTTTTGTGACATCTGCAGCCTCTAATGAAGAAGCATACGAATTATTAAAAGAATTGGGTATGCCTTTTAAGAACAGCAAAAAAGATAATAACTAAAATAACAAGTTTAAAATAGAAATATGGCAAAAGAATCTATTAAGGCTAGACAAAAAAAGCGTGAGGCAATGGTTAAAAAATTTGCAGAAAAGCGTGCTGCTTTAAAAGCTGCTGGTGATTACACTGCTTTAGACAAATTACCTAAAAATGCATCACCCGTTCGTCTAAAAAATCGTTGTCAATTAACGGGTCGCCCTAAAGGTTATATCCGTTATTTTGGAGTATCCAGAATTGTACTTCGTGACATGGCTTTGAATGGTTCCATTCCAGGTGTAAAAAAAGCAAGCTGGTAAAATTTCATTAACAAAATTAAGAACTGATATAAAATAGTAATATGGTAACAGATCCAATAGCAGACTACTTAACAAGAATACGTAACGCTCAAATGGCGCAACACCGTATTGTTGAAATACCTGCTTCCAACTTAAAAAAGCGTATCACAGAAATCTTGTACGATCAAGGTTATATCTTGAAGTACAAATTTGAAGATGACCAGAAACAAGGTTTAATAAAAATTGCCTTGAAATATGATCCATCTACCAAACAACCAGCTATTCGATCTTTAGATCGTATTAGCCGTCCTGGTTTACGTCAATACGCAAAGCCTGCTGAAATTAAAAGAATCAGCAATGGATTAGGTATTGCTATCTTAAGTACTTCTAAAGGAGTATTAACCGATAAGCAAGCAAAAGCAAACAATGTAGGAGGTGAAGTATTATGTGCTATCTCATAATAATTCATTTTTAATAGAAAACTAAAATAAATTCATTACTTGATATGTACTTAAGCCTTTAGTCGGGGCTGAAAGCAATCAAGTAAAAACAAAATAAAAAATCGACTATGTCTAGAATTGGAAATAAACCAGTAAGTATCCCTAAAGGGGTGACCGTATCGGTGAGTGGTTCAGTAGTAACTGTAAAAGGGCCCAAAGGAACTTTAACACAAGAGATGGATCGTGATATTCAAATTGAAATCACAGAAACAGAAATCATCTTAAAGCGACCCACTGAACAAATTCGTCACAGAGCTATGCACGGTTTATATCGTTCACTATTGAACAATTTAGTAAAAGGGGTTACAGAAGGATATAAAAAAGACTTAGAATTAGTAGGTGTGGGTTTTAAAGCCGCCAACACTGGAAATATTTTAGAT
>CAZWTV010000197.1:0-2135 GCA_964637225.1 uncultured Sediminibacterium sp. | reverse complement strand
TAACATAGTTCCATTTCAACCGTTTCAGTTCTTTGAACCGAAGGGGTTTTTATTGTCTATGTAATAGGTACAAAAAAATAGATATAACAAGCCCCTCCAAAAGAGGGGTTTTTATTTTAATAACCTTTAGTGTAACGGTAGCACATGAGTTTTTGGCACTCATAGTACAGGTTCAAAACCTGTAAGGTTAACAAAACATAAGGTAGTTCCACAGAGGCTATATGGGCTAGTATTGGAAACTAGTGTTCGTGGGTTCGAATCCCACCTACCTTACACAAGCCGTTGTAGCTGAGATGGTACAAGCGTTGAACTGAAAATTCAAAGTACGAAAGCTCGAAACTTTCCTTCGGCACAAATATTCAATAAGATTTTATAAATCCAAGCCAGACCAGAATCATAAAAAAAAGGTCATATAAAAATCTTTTTACAAGTTGCGGTATTGGGTGGAATCGACATGTTTTTTTTTCAATAAAAGTTGGTCCAAATTTAGGTGTTTTTCTTCCCAACCAATTTTGTCCTTGGGCATGGTTTTCAGATGCCAGATGTATACAAACCAAATCGGGTATAAAACCTATTTTAGATTTATCCCATCTTTTAAGATGTACCACATCTGTTCTATCGAATCCCGCATTTTCGATTGGATAATCATAGATATTTGTTTTTTGTGGATTCCATAGTTGGAAATATCCTATTGGCATATAACCCATACCATGATATTGAACTATTCTTGTACCGATAGGGAATCTATCTGTATGACAATATATCCAACCTTCATATATAGGTTTAGAGTTATGCATAAAGTCATACCATTCTTGGTATGAATTACACATTAATCTATCTATACCATAGATTTTTTCTTTTTCAAGTGGAAATTTCTCTAAAATATTTCTTGTTTGTGGTAACAGATAGATATCTGCATCTAGTTGTAAAACCCAACCATCTAAATCGAGTTTTTTTAATGCTGCATTAATACCTCTTGCTTTATTTGGTATAGTAGATGAATCAATATAAAAGTCATCAGTTTGAACGCATTCAACATTCCAGAAATCACATACACGTTTGGTATCAACATCTTTGTTATCTGTAACAACAATTGTTTTATTAAAAAATAATCGATTGTGTGGTAATGTATGTGATAGGAAATCAGAATAGTTTAATGAAACTATAACGCATTCAATTTTCATTTTCTCTTAAATAGAGAAAAATTACTATTTATATAAAAGAAATTTTATGGTTACTTCAGAAGATTGTTTTAAAAAATATGGTGAGCCATCGGCAACAAATCCATGTATGGTATTATGGGATGTACCTAAAGATTTAGAAACTGGTTTAATACCTAATAGGATATTTTGCAATAAAGATTTTATTGGTCCTGCAAGCAAAGCATTTAAAAATCTTATTGATAGAGGATTTGTAAATGAAATTAAAACATATGATGGATGTTTCAATGTAAGAAAGATTAGAGGTGGAAGAAAAATGTCTCTTCATTCATGGGGTATAGCAATTGATTTTAATGCATTTTCAAACCCATTGGGTTTAAATAGGTCACAAATAATTGCAAAAGGTTTAACACCATTAAGTGAAGGATTTTTAAAATGTTTTAAAGATGCAGGTTTTGATTGTGGTGCTGATTGGAAAAGAAGACCCGATTTTATGCACTTCCAGCTTGCTAGTATATAAACAACCAATTGTCTAAAGAACAATTGGTTTTGTAGGATTAATCCTAACTGGATGGTTTATAGCACCGCTTACATCTGTAAGGGATAAATCCCCATCAGATTTACTTTTATATTTTCTCAATATATTAATTGCTCCATTTAAATCAGCATTTATTAATATATTATTTTTTGTTCTAAATAATCCTCTTTTTATCCTTTTGCCCATATAATTTTCATGTTTTTTTATGGGTTCTAAATCTAATGAAGAACATTTAGATGTATAACTTTCTTCTTGTAATACATAATTAATACCATAGTAATTACATTTTGCTTCTAATTTTCTTTTTAATATACCATATGGTATCGAAACAAAGTTCTGATTATTTACTTTACCTGTATTAATTTCTTTTTTTATTTCTTTAAAATCACCTATAACTATATTACCAATATTGTTTTTTAAACAATATTTAATAACTT
>CAZWTV010000196.1:0-2172 GCA_964637225.1 uncultured Sediminibacterium sp. | reverse complement strand
TGGAAGGAAAGATTACTGAAAAATAAGATAAAACTACATTCATTAAAAATGAAATGCGATCATTGATCTCTTTTAAAATAGTCGGAGCAATTAAAGTGTCTTTTTTATCTAATGACTTAGGTAAATCTAAAAACCATTTTTCCAAAATGTCTAAGTGCATGTCATTTAATTCACTTATGATTTTGCCATTCACTTTAAACCACAAACTTTCTTTTTTCAATCTTGCGCCACCACAAGCGGTACAAGTATTTAATTCCATATAAGATTCTACCCATGATTTTAAATGATCTGTGCTTTGAGATGAAGTAAACCATCTTTTCATCATTGGAACAATGCCTTCATAGCTTCCAGTATATTCGTTGGGAATTTGCTCGTCATTTAAATCCATATCTAATGTGGAAGAAATATTTTTATCTCCAAATAATATTAAATTCAAATGCTCTTTTGATAAATCCTGAATGGGTTTGTCTAAATTAATCTTATGATTTCTTGCAAATAATTTTATTTGATTAAATACACTAGCCTCTCTTGCTTCCCCCAAAGGATGAATAGCCCCCTCATTAACACTTAAAGAAGTATCTGGCAAAAGGAGGTCCATATCTATGGTATATACATTTCCTAGTCCCTTACAATTTGGACAAGCGCCATAAGGCGAATTAAATGAAAAACTATTGGGAGAAGGCTCTTCGTAACTTAATCCAGTAGTTTCACACATTAATTGTTTTGAATACTGAACTAACTTAGATTTACCTTCTTCCAAAACAAAAACTAAATCCTTGCCCATTTTTAAACATTGTGAAACACTTTCCCCTAGTCTAGTTTTCATAGTACTTGTAACGGGTAAGCGATCAATGACAATTTCAATATCATGAATTTTATATCGATCCACTTGATATTTTGGCCTGAGTTCAATAATTTCTCCATCCACCCTGGCTTTTACAAAACCTTTTTTTCTAATTTCTTCAAACAATTCTCTATAATGTCCTTTTCTTCCTCTTACGACAGGCGCTAATAAATTAATTTTTTTGTCTTTAAACTGAGTGAAAATATTTTGTATAATTTCTGCCTCAGAAAATTTTACCATTGGTTTGCCTGTATTATAACTATACGCTTTGCCAATACGTGCAAATAGTAATCTTAAAAAGTCATACAATTCTGTCACGGTTCCTACGGTAGATCTTGGATTTTTATTGGTAGTTTTTTGCTCAATGGCAATAACCGGTGATAGGCCACTTATTTGATCCACATCGGGGCGCTCCATTTCTCCCATAAACTGTCTTGCATAAGCACTAAAACTTTCCATATAACGCCTTTGACCCTCGTTATATAAAGTATCGAATGCCAGTGATGACTTTCCACTTCCACTCACCCCTGTAAAAACGACTAGTTCATTTTTAGGAATCTCAATGTCAAAATTTTTGAGATTATGCTCTCTAGCACCTACTATGTTAATATATTCTTTAATTTGGCTCATTGAAGGGGTTAAAGTTATAACAACCTTTTTAAATAATTTGTTTAGAACAAAGAATAAACATTTAGTAATTTTGCAAAAAACAAGGTCTTGCTAAAAATCAATTATACATTAGCCCAATTATTAAGTGTAAGTCTTGCGGCAAGCTTACTTTTAATGAGTGTACTATGGGGCAAGAATGAAGCTTTTCTTTTTTTAAATCAAAACCTTGGCCCAATTGCAGATAAAGTTTTTGAATATAGTAGCTATCTGGCTGAGGGATGGATGTGGATTCCTTATTTTGTTTTACTTGTGGGTCTGTTTAAAAAAGATACGAGTTTTATTTTGATCAATTTTTTGATTTCTACCTTAATAGTTCAATTTACTAAAAATTACATTTTTGGTTTAGCTATGCGACCCATGGCTAGCAGCCTTCCCACTTCAGAAATTCATACAGTTCCAGGAGTAGAAATACATACTTACAATAGCTTTCCCTCAGGTCATAGCGCCACCGCTTTTACCTTATTTATATTAAGTACTTATTTATTCAACAATAAACAAGTATTTGCGTTCGGACTTATTTATGCACTCATATGTAGCTATTCTCGTATATATTTAGCACAACACTTCCCTTTAGATGTAGCTGGAGGCATTCTAGTAGCAGTTATCACTATTCCTATAAGTATTTTAATTAGAAAAAATTTAAATAAAAAACCATTCTA
>CAZWTV010000195.1:0-2214 GCA_964637225.1 uncultured Sediminibacterium sp. | reverse complement strand
ATGATAAAACAATTAATCTAACTACTAATGTATTTTATTTAATAAAAGACACTTACACCATAGTAAATGACTTAAGTGCTATGAAATCTCAAAAAACAATGGCTATAATTGAGCTATTAGATCATACAAGACTAATGAGTCCAATGGAATTAGCGAAGTTGGGAAAATAAATGAATAATAAAATATGTGAGAGTTTGACACTTTTAAATTAGAAATAATTATTAGAACTTATCTATTACTTCTGCAATAGTTCTTTTTATGCCTTCTTTTAATGTAATAGAAGGCTTCCAACCTAAGTTATTTATCTTTGTGGTATCTAATAGTTTACGAGGAGTTCCATCTGGCTTAGTAGTATCAAAAACTAAGTTACCTTTATATCCAAGTTCACCAGCAATTAATTCTGCAATTTCTTTAATAGAAACATCCTCACCCCAACCAATATTAATAATACCTCCTTCATTATAATTTTCTAAAAGAAAAAAACATGCATCTGCTAAATCATCTACATGCATAAACTCACGTCTAGGTGTACCAGTTCCCCAAATAGTTACTGTAGGCTCATTATTTTTATTTGCTATAATAATACGTCGAATTAAAGCAGGGAGTACATGGGAGTTTTCTGGATGATAATTATCGTTAGTGCCGTATAAATTAGTAGGCATAGCAGAAATATAATTACAACCATACTGAGCCCTATAACTATCACACAATTCAATTCCTGCAATTTTTGCAATGGCATAAGGCTGATTAGTTGGCTCTAAAGAACTACTCAAAATGTAATTCTCTTTTAATGGCTGAGGTGCATGTTTAGGATAAATGCAAGATGAACCAAGATATAATAACTTTGATACATTGTTCATATAGGAAGCATGTAGCACATTTGCTTGAATCATTAAATTATCATAAATAAATTCTGCTCGATAATTATTATTTGCATAAATACCTCCCACTTTCCCTGCAACATTAATGACTATTTTTGGCTTCTCCATTTCAAAAAAATCATTTACTGCCGATTGATTTCTTAAATCTAATTGTTTTGAACTTCTAGTGACAATATTTATATGGCCATTGGCTCTCAATTTTCTTTCAATTGCAGAACCCACCAATCCAAGATGCCCTGAGATATATATTTTATCAGTTAATTGCATTAAAGTATTTTAATATATTACTCAATTTCTTTTGAAATGTTAAAACCGTTTTCTTTCAAAAATTTTTCTTTCTTAAATAACTCAAGATCACTTGTAACCATTTCTTTTATAAGAGTTGGCAAATCATATTTTAGTTTCCAGCCTAATTTAGTTTTTGCTTTTGTGGCATCTCCAATTAATAAATCTACTTCAGTTGGTCTAAAATATTTTGGATCTACTTTTACAACTGTCTGATTAATCTTGATATTATATTTGCCATTATTTGCTAAAACATATCCTTCTTCCTTATCTCCTTCTCCCTTGAATGCTAATTCAATATCTAGCTCTTTGAATGCCAAAATAATAAAATCTCGAATTGTGGTTGTAATACCTGTTGCCAATACAAAATCTTCTGGTTTTTCTTGTTGTAACATAAGATACATTCCTTCTACATAATCTTTGGCATGTCCCCAGTCTCTTTTTGCATTAAGATTACCAATATAAATACAATCTTCTATACCTAAAGCTATACGAGCAGTAGCTCGAGTAATTTTACGTGTTACAAATGTTTCTCCTCTCAATGGCGATTCATGATTAAATAATATACCATTGCAAGCAAACATATTATAAGCCTCTCGATAATTTACCGTAATCCAATATGCATATAATTTAGCAACACCATAGGGTGATCGAGGATAGAAAGGAGTAGTCTCAGATTGTGGAACTTGTTGAACTAAACCGTATAATTCAGAAGTAGATGCCTGATAAAATTTGGTTTTCATCAAACCTAATAAACGCATAGCTTCTAATATTCTTAAAGTACCAATCCCATCTGCATTAGCTGTATATTCAGGGGTTTCAAAACTTACTTGAACATGGCTCATTGCACCCAGATTATAAATTTCATCTGGCTTAATCTCTTGAATGATTCTAATTAAATTAGTACTATCAGTTAAATCTCCATAATGTAAGTGAAGGTGTCTGTCTGGAATATGAGGGTCTTCATAAATATGATCAATTCTTTGGGTATTGAATAATGAAGATCTACGCTTAATACCATGTACTTCATATCCCTTACTTAATAATA
>CAZWTV010000194.1:0-2229 GCA_964637225.1 uncultured Sediminibacterium sp. | reverse complement strand
CAAAATCTCCCCCCTGAAATTGAATGAAATCAATAACAATATGTTTAAGATTAAGAATTTTAGTATAGTACCTAAGTTTTTTATTCTTTTAATCGATCTAGGGGCAACACTGCTTGCATTATTTTTTGCTATTTTAATTCAGTACAACGTTGCTGTAAAATTAGTGAATTGGAGTAATGTGGTGAATGCAATGGTTTTAATTACATTAATTAATTCTCTGGTTTTTATTATCACAAAATCATATACAGGAATTGTTCGATATACGGGAGTGCAAGATGCCTTAAGAATTATATTGGCAATAGCAATTTCCTCTTTTGTAATTTTAGTTATAAATACTTTGGCTTTAGGTTATGGATCTATTTTATCTTTAACTAACTTAGTAATTGCACTATACACTATTTTTAGCTTTCTATTTCTAATTTCTTATCGTGTTTTAATAAGGTATTTATTTGCCTATGCTAAAAACTATAAGATGAAGAAAAAAATGGTGGTCATTTTTGGTGCAGCCGATACAGGTATGGCTACACAAAGAGTCTTAGAAAATGATGGCCAAGTAAATATTCAAATTTTAGCTTTTATTGATGACGATAAGAAAAAAGGAAGTAAAAATTTAAATGGAGTTCCTATTATTACTTTTTCTTCTTTTAAAGAATTAGTAGCTATTCAACCTGTTGATGAATTAATAATAGCTAGTTATACTATTCCAACTAAAAGAAAAAATGAGATTGTCGATTTTTGTTTAGATCATGAAATAAAAGTTTTAAGTGTTCCTCCTTATTCAAAATGGACAGAAGGTAAATTTAATAGCAGACAATTACAATCCATTAAAATTGAGGATTTATTAGAACGTGATCCTATTTTTATTAATAATAATCAAATAAAATCTCAAGTTAAAGGAAAGCGAATTTTAGTAACTGGAGCTGCCGGTTCTATTGGATCTGAAATAGTAAGACAATTAATTCCTTTTGGGCCTGAATTAATTGTTTTGTGTGACCAAGCAGAAACACCATTACACAACTTAGAGTTAGAATTAATTGAACGAGGTACCAGGGTTAATTGTATCAACTATTTAGCCGATGTAACCAATAAGACAAGAATGTCAAATTTATTTGAAGAGTTTAGGCCTCAATATATTTATCACGCAGCTGCTTATAAACATGTTCCTATGATGGAATTATGCCCAACAGAAGCAGTAAGAAATAATTTAATTGGAGTAAAAGTCATAGCCGATTTAGCCATCAAGTATGGAGTAGAACGTTTTGTAATGATATCTACTGATAAAGCAGTAAATCCTACAAATGTTATGGGGGCTAGTAAGCGTATGGCTGAAATGTATGTACAGGCTTTATCTAAAGAACCTCAAGTAACTACTAAGTTTATTACAACTCGCTTTGGAAATGTTTTAGGCTCTAATGGCTCAGTAATTATAAGATTTAAGGAACAAATTGAAAAAGGGGGCCCTGTAACTGTAACACATCCAAATATTACCCGCTACTTTATGACTATACCAGAAGCTTGTCAACTGGTATTGGAAGCCGGAAGTATGGGAAATGGAGGAGAGATATTTGTTTTTGATATGGGCCAGCCAGTAGCAATATCCGATTTAGCAAAGAAAATGATTCGATTGTATGGCTTAATTCCCAATATTGATATAAACATTACTTACAGTGGTTTACGCCCTGGGGAAAAATTGTATGAGGAATTATTGAATGATGAAGAGAATACAACTCAAACTTATCATGATAAAATATTAATTGCTAAAGTGCGAGATATTTCTTTTGATTTAGTAAAACAAAGCACTTTTGAGTTAGAAGATATTTTAAATACTTCTAATGATGAAATGCAATTGGTATCTAAGATGAAAGAATTGGTACCTGAATATATTAGTAATAATAGCATCTACGAGAAATTAGATGCTACAGTAATTGCTTTAGAGAAATAGCCTAATTTTTTAAAAGCTACCATTTATTAAAATTCCTAAATCTTGAACTGATTCAATTTGTTTTAAGGCTAAGGTATCAAAGCCTTTGAAGGCTGTAAAAGTATAATGATAGTTTTCTTTGTACTCATTTCTTCTAAAACCATGGTCGCCAGTAAGTATTATTCTAAATTCTCCCTGTTTGTTAATTGAATCTAATAAAGCTTCAATTTTATTATTTGTAAATTTCCAAAATAGAAAATAATGATTAAAATCTATAACTTGGTTATTAGCAAATTCTTTTCTAAAGT
>CAZWTV010000193.1:0-2238 GCA_964637225.1 uncultured Sediminibacterium sp. | reverse complement strand
CTATAATATGATCGTGTCTAGCACCTGAGGGTCGATAATAAACAAGGATAGCATAATTATTTTCAGTTTCCCAATGATTTCCTTCTGTTTCAGTAAAATCATTTAAAAAATGGGGCTCTTGCATATCTCTCAATATATAATTATAACTATAATAACCTTGTTTTAAAAGCAATGTTTTTTTATAGCAACCAGTTGAGGCATCAAATTCCATCTCAGCATCTTTATTTAAAATATTATTAGTGAGTGCTCCTGATAAATATAATTTTTGACCTATAAACGGAGTTTTATCAATGGGAAAATAAGTAAAATTGACAAAAGCATAGTCGTTCTGATTTTCACTTTGTAAAGACTCGGTATTGGATATTAAAAAATTTCCATTTAAGTCATTAAAAGTATAATAGGCAGTAGTAGCTCTTGAAAAATCAGGCTTGACATAAACAGTGGTTTTCTCGGTGCTAGAATTAATATTGGCTACTCTATCCGATCTTAATCTTAAGTTTTGAAGATCCAGCCATCTGGCCTCTTTACCAGCAGGAAAAATAAAAATATTTTCATTATTATATTCAACAGTATTACCTCTAATAAAAGTGGGGGTTGATTCTGTAGAGGCATCATTATAACGGTAATTTTGTATTACAGTAGTCTTAATTTGATCGGTTTGAAAAAAGGGTATTTTTTTTACATCAATCATTAATTGAATTTTTTGATGGGTTTTTGACATGGGAGCATCAAAAGGCTCTTGCACTGCTGCTGCTATAGCTACTTGGTCTTCAGTTACAAAAAATCTTTTTGTAAAAACTAATTCATTTGTATTTCCATTTCTAAATACCTTCATTAAGTAATTCCCAGATTGTATAGGCTTTAATTGTGCATTAGGGAAACTAAATTCATAATGATAATATCGTTGTGTAGCTATTGAAGAAACAGAGAACTGAGAAATTTTATTTTGATTAAAACCTTGTAAATAATCAAATGTGGTTAAGGCTACAGGTGACCAATCTGCATTTCTAAGCTCTACTGCATAATAATAATCTTGATATTGATTTGTAAAATCGTCAAAACTTATGACTAAAGGAGTTAACTCGTTCAATGAAATAACTGGCATAGCCAATGGTTTATTCACAGGATAAATTAAAGTAGTATGAATACTTTTTTCATAAATGGTATCAGGATTTATTTGTCCAAGTGCTTTTAAAACTTGAAGTCCTAAAAGAATAGCTATCCATAAGCATCTTTTGATCATGAACTTACTTGTTAGTTATCACGAAACTAAACTTTTAATCCTAATTTATAAACAGAAAAAAACTAGATTTGTCAAAAATTACACTGTGTCCACTGCCTTTGCTATAGCCAAAAGAATAAGTTTTGAAAAACAAAAAAACTATACACGATTTATAGTAAGGCTCTCCATTGCAGCCACCGCCATTAGTGTGACCGCCATCTTACTCACTTTTTCAATTGTAAATGGTTTTCAGGCAACTATTTCAAATAAAGTCTATCAATTCTGGGGTCATGTAAGAATTGCCCATGTAAGTGGCGAACCTTTAAATTATGATAAAAATACTTTGTCTTCCCTGAACAATAATTCATCTCTTAAATCAATCATACCTTTTATAAATCAAACTGCAGTATTATCCTTTGAACAAGACATTGAAGGTGTGGTAGCCCGAGGTCTTCCCACTTCCCATAATATTCCTTTTTTACAAAAAGGCAAGGGATGGTCTTCAAATACCACTACCGATTCTTTATTGAATGAAATAATTATATCCGATAACATTGCTCAAAAATTAAGCATCACATTAGGCGCTACCGTTCGACTTTATTTTTTGCATACAGGACAAGTACAACAAAGAAAATTAAAAGTAGTGGGCATTTATCATTCTGGAATTGATGAATATGATAAACAATTTGTATTAGTAGATTTAAAATTAATTCAACAACTAAATAACAATAATTCTGTAGAAGGGTACTCCATAGTATTAAAAGAAAATGTATCTATAGATAAGGTTACAAAAAATTTACAAGCTGCACTTCCTGAAAATTGGATAGCCACCTCTATCAAAAATTACTACCCACAAATTTTTGATTGGATTGGAGTTCAAACTATTAATAGAAATGTAACTATTGTCATAATGCTTATTATAGCTATCATTAATTTACTTACTTGTTTATTTATTTTAATGCTTGAAAGAGTAACTATGATTGGAACACTTACTGCTTTAGGTGCTTCTCAAAATT
>CAZWTV010000192.1:0-2277 GCA_964637225.1 uncultured Sediminibacterium sp. | reverse complement strand
ATTATTTCTAAAAGCAAGCGTAGCTCCTGTTACTGAATTTTCAACAGTGTTTATATATAATTTTAAATCTGTATTGTTTTTAATAGCTTCATTAGGAAAACTCATTGTATCCCATAGTGAATAGCTATTATCTAATTCTCCTTTTGAGTTCATTAAAGCCCCATTGGTAAAAACACCATTTAAAGTTGGGTTTGCTTCAAACCATTTTATAATTATATCAACTTTATTAGATTGCCAATAATCATCTTGGTCGCAAAGTAGAATAATATCACCGGTACAGGCCTGAATAGCTTTTTCAATATTTTTTGTAGGCCCTTGGTTTTTGGTATTGTAATTTAAAAAAAATAGGTTGGGGTATTTATTTTTATATTCATTTATAATTTCTATGGTATTATCAGTTGAGGCATCATCGAACACAATTATTTCATGCACATTATATGTTTGCTCTAGTATTGAATCTAGTTGGTGATGAATATAATAAGCACCATTATACACAATAAGTGCTATAGAAATTTTCATAAATGCTTATATCTATTTAAGTTCAAAGATATCAAATTATAAGGCAAATCTTAGGTGGTTAAACCCTCAATTTTGCTTATTAATATTTATCTTTGAATTGTGAAGAAAGTTCAAAAAATAGTTACTTATTTTCTACCAATATATTTAATGTTAGCAGGTAGTTTATTTTGTATAAAATTAGAGGCACAAGAGCAACTGGCAGATACTCTAAAACCCATTTCTAATTTTAGAAGGTGGTATCAAAACTTACTACCCACAACCTATACTGGTATAAAAAATAAGTTACTTATGCCCATGGCTGTGGGTTATTATGATTTTGATGATAATATTCACGATTTACAATTACTAGGTAAATTACAACCAGAAGAGTCTTTAACTATTCGCCCCTATATTCTTACTCCTAAATTAGGTTATGATAGTTTACTTACTATGATTGACCCTGAATTTGAAAACCATGGTCATTTAGTAGAAAAAAAACATACCGATATTCAACTGCTACCAATAAACTTTTTACAAAAATATAATTCACATCATCCATATGGCTGGAACGATGGCCCTTTGAGCTTTTCTAAGGGTTATCAATTTGTTGGAAGTGGTGGTATATATATGAGATGGCGTAATATTCATTTAACTTTAAGGCCAGAATTTTTTAAAACCGCATCAGATCCTTATCAAACAAGCTCCGATTGGGGGCAACGTACTTCCGCATTAAGCAAATTAACTTTAGGTCAATCAAGTTTAAGAATAGATTTTGGCCCATTAAGTGTAGGAGTAGGTACACAAAATTTATGGCTGGGGCCTGGAAGGTATAGCTCACTTTTAATGAGTAATAATGCACCTGGGTTTAATCATTTTAGTATTGAAACAAATAGACCTTTAAAAACACCCTTAGGAAGTTTTCAGTTAAATGTTATTGGGGGTACACTAGGTAATAATAAAGGTCAAGGTTTTGAAAATTCAAATTTAAAATTATATGGACAAACCGATCATACCAATTATTTAAGTTTACTTTCTATTTCTTATAACCCTGTGTTTTTCAAAAATTTTTATCTTACTGCCAATAGAGCTTTTACACTTCCTACACAAGAAAATCCAAGTAGTAATTTAAAAAACTATTATTTAATTGCATTAAAGCCACTTTTTAGAAATGATTATGAGGATAATGCACTACCAATTGATCAGGTTATTAGTGGGTCTGCTAAATATGTATTTCCAAAAGAGCATGCTGAAGTTTATTTTGAATATGGATGGAACGACGGTTCTTCAAGTTTAAGAGATTTAACTTTAGATATCTCACACTCTGCAGCTTCTATATATGGTTTAAAAAAAATTCAATATCTAAATGAAAAGATTTATTTAAATTTTGAAGCGGAAGCTACTCAAATGTCACAAAGGCCCAGTTATTTACAAAGAAATGCAGGTAATTGGTATGTTCATGGGAATGGCGGTTATATAAATGAAAATCAAATTTTGGGTGCAGGTTCTGGATGGGGTAACGATGTTCAAACATTTTCTCTAAGCATTAATAAAGGATGGAGTAAATATGGAATTAAATTTCAACATATTGCTCATGATCCCATTGGTGTTACGAATGTTTTATCTTATGACGGTGGCGCCCCTTATTGGGACGATTATGCTTATGGAATACAATTAAAACAAAACTTGAATAAATTTTTATTTAATCTTAATATGGAATGGGTAAATTCAAAAAATTATTTATGGCAGATGAATAATAAAGTTTCTAATGTATATGTTTTT
>CAZWTV010000191.1:0-2284 GCA_964637225.1 uncultured Sediminibacterium sp. | reverse complement strand
CCTAAACAACCAGAAATGATTGTTGAATTTCCTAAAGCCCAATTTCCTGCAGATTTAGATCCAAAAGTGGGTATGGCTTTGACAATGAATAATGGACAGGGACAACAATTTCAAGTAATGGTGATAGAGGTGAAAGAGGAAGTGGTAGTTTTAGATGCAAATCATTCTTTAGCTGGTCAAGATTTAACTTTTGCATTAGAATTAGTTAAGATTGATTCTCCTTCTAAAATAATTATGCCTTAAAAGAGGTTACTGAGTATAAAAATGTCTCGCATCTTATTTAGGTGTCGAGACATTTTAATTATCTTTAATTATGTCATTAAATTCATTAGAAGTAGCAGATCGTTTATTAAGATATGTTCAAGTAGATACCCAAAGCGACCCTTATTCTAATAGCTTTCCTTCCACAGAAAAACAGAAAAATTTATCAAAAATTTTGGTGGATGAATTACAACAAATGGGTATTCAAGATGCCGCTATGGATGCATATGGTTACGTGATGGCAACGATACCTGCTACCCATCAAAGAAAAGTTCCTATTGTATGTTTTTGTGCACATGTAGACACCGCTCCTGATTGCAGTGGCTCTAATGTCAAACCAATTTTGCATAAAAACTATGATGGAGCTCCAATTGTACTACCTGACGACCCTACTCAAATAATTACAACTCAAGCATATCCTTATTTGAAGAATTTCATAGGTAAGTCTATTATAACTGCTTCTGGAAAAACATTATTAGGTGCCGATGATAAAGCTGGTGTGGCCATAATAATGGAAATGGCAAGTTATTTAATGAAACATAAATATATTGAACATGGACCTATTAAAATTTTATTTACACCGGATGAGGAAGTAGGTCGTGGAACAGAAAATTTAAATTTAAAAAAATTAGGTGCCGATTTTGCATACACTTTAGATGGTGGTGAGAGAGCTTGTTTTGAAATGGAAACATTTAGTGCTGATCATCTCACTTTATTTATTGAAGGGGTAATTGTACATCCAGGTGCTGCCAAAGGAGTAATGCAAAATGCAATTAAAATTGCAGCTGAAATAATTGCGGCCTTGCCCAAAAATGAATGGAGTCCAGAGCATACGGAAGATAGAATGGGTTTTATTCATCCTTTTCAATTGCAGGGAAATGCTGAAAAAGCAAGTATTGAATTTTTAGTTCGTGACTTTACAACTTCTGAATTAAAAGTGCATGCACAAAAATTATTTTTATTGGCACAAAATGTAATTAAAGCACATCCTCATTTTAATAAAGCAAAGCTCTCCATGGAGATAAAAGAGCAGTATAGAAATATGAAAGAAATAGTTGACCAGCATCCATTTATAGTAGAAAAAGCACTTTCTGCTTATACATTGGTAGGGCTTACCCCAAAGGTAACTCCCATAAGAGGTGGAACGGATGGAAGTAGGATGAGTTATATGGGTTTGCCTACCCCTAATATTTTTACAGGTATGCAAGCCATACATAGTAAACATGAGTGGGTGGGTGTAGAAGATATGGAAAAGTCGGTGGAGGTGCTAGTGAAATTGGTGGAAATAATTTAACTTTAATTCATAAAATTACTTAACATGTTTTTTTTCTTACAAGTTACTGAAGATAAAATTTCATTACTGAGTTTGTTGCAAAAAGGAGGATGGATAATGTATCCTCTATATGTTTTGTTAGTTATTGCCATTTTTGTATTTATTGAACGCGTTTTGGCAATCAAAAAAGCAGGCGTTATGGATCCCAAATTTATGTTTCTTATTAAGGATCATATTTTATCTGGAAATATAGAAGCAGCAAAAACAATGGCAAAAAGTGCCGATAATCCTGTTGCAAAAATGATCGAAAAGGGTGTCATGAGAATGGGAAAGCCAATTGATGTAATTGAAAAGAGTATGGAAAATGTTGGTAAGCTTGAAATGTACTCTATGGAACGTAATTTAAATATCTTATCCTTAGTGGCAGGTATTGCACCTATGTTTGGTTTTTTAGGTACCATAGTTGGTATGGTACAATTATTTTATGGTATCGCATCTACTGGTGAATATACTTTGAATACAATTGCAGGAGGTATTTACACAAAAATGATTACTTCTGCTACAGGCTTGATAATAGGATTAATTGCTTATGTGGGGCACAATTATTTATCTACTCAAATAGATAAGACTGCAAATAAGATGGAAAGAGCAAGCGCAGATTTTTTAGATATTTTACAAGAACCAACACAAGCTTAATCTACCTGCTATGAATCTTAGAAATCGTTTAAGACATCATCCAGAAGTGCATAC
>CAZWTV010000190.1:0-2291 GCA_964637225.1 uncultured Sediminibacterium sp. | reverse complement strand
TAATAATTTAATGGAAGCCTCTTTTATACGATAATCATGCATTGCCTCTAATAGTAAATCTAAACCTTTATATTTTCTTATAAATCCAAAAAATAAAATTATTTTCTCATCCAAGGGAAGGCCCAAATGTTTTCTTGCCTCTTCCTTTGATACCTTAGTGCCAAAATTATCATACATAGGATGCACAACATTCATCGAAGGCTTATGAGTGAATGTATGTAAATCTAAGTTTACTTTTTCACTCATAGTAATAAAACGATGTACAGATGCCAAAAAATACTTTGTTAATAAGGAATCTCCCCATCTTTTTTCATGGGGAATCACATTATCAGCAATACAAATTATTTGAGTGAATTGATTGAAGCGAACCATTCTTAAAATGGTACCTAAGCAGGGGCCAAAAAATGGCATCCAAAAGCGCACTACTATAGTATCTGGTTTTAATTTTCTAAGTTCATTACCAATCTTTAACCAATTCAAGGGATTGATAGAATTAATGCAAGACTTAATTTTTAAATGAGTAGGAGCGGGTTCTTTAGAAAATTGAGTTGAACCTGGAAATAAAAAATTAGGATATTGTAAACTAAAAGTGTAAAGGGAAGTGTCATAACCTTCCTGCATGAACTGTTGTGCCAATCTCTCGTTAAAAGTAGCTAATCCTCCTGCTCTTAGAGGCCAAGCAGACCCAATAATAATCACTTTCTTTTTCATGAGATTTGGATGACTGATTAGCTAGTAAATCCAATTTTATCTTCTATTAAATAAGAATTTCTTTCTGGAGCATTTCTATTAATTAATTCTCCTATAAATCCAGCTAAAAATAATTGAACTCCAATAATCATAGTGGTAATAGCAATAAAAAAAGCAGGTTTGTTGGTGACAGAATATTCTATATTCATGATTTTATTAAAAATGATATTTCCGAATGAAATGAAACCCACGAAAAAAAATAGTGTACCAGCTAAACCAAAGAATTGCATTGGCTTTTTGCCAAACTTAGAAAGAAATTGAATGGTCATTAAATCTAAAAAACCGTTGACAAAACGCTCCCAGCCAAATTTTGTAGTGCCATATTTTCTGGCTTGGTGAACTACAACCTTCTCACCAATTTTGGTAAATCCAGCCCATTTAGCTAAGATGGGAATATAGCGATGCATTTCTCCAAATACTTCAATGCTTTTTATGACTTTTAATTGATAGGCTTTAATGCCACAATTAAAATCGTGTAAAATAATTCCAGAACTTCTTCTTGCTACTGCATTATAAATTTTAGAAGGAATATTTTTAGTAAATGTATTATCATATCTTTTTTTCTTCCAGCCACTTACAAGATGATATCCCTCTTTGGTGATCATATCATAAAATTCAGGAATCTCATCGGGGGAATCTTGTAAATCTGCATCCATAGTAATTACCATATCCCCATTTGCCATTTTGAAACCTTCATTCAATGCTGCCGATTTTCCATAATTACGTTGAAACTTTATTGCTTTTAAACAAGGATATTGATTTCTTAGTGTTTGAATAGTTTGCCAACTGCTATCTGTGCTACCATCGTCCACCATTATTACTTCATATTGATATCTATTGTTTTGCATTACTCGATCAATCCATTGCATTAATTCAGGTAATGATTCGGCTTCGTTAAATAAAGGTATGACAACAGATATTTGCATAATTAGTACTTATGAAGCAGGATTTGAAAATGGATCTATTGGATTTTTTTTAGCGAATGCAGCCCCCAATAAAGAAGCAATAGCACCCGTAAAGCCTGTTCCTAAAATTGTACCTCCAATAGCAAAAGGAACAAAGAATTTTTTACTCAAATTTATTGCTTGCTCTATCATTTCATCGGTTAATTTTGGATTCTCTAACATTTTCTTTCTTTGAATTTCTAACACAATATCAATCATGTCAGGAAATAATACTTTAAAAGCTAGTAATGTATACACCGTAGTTATTACGATAATAACAGCGGTTATTTTAAAGCCATGTGCAAATATATTTCCAAAAGTGACGTTATTATTACTTTGATTGGCAAATAGGATATTACCATAAATGATTCCCCCCATAATTAAAATTAAATTCACCCAGCTTAACCAACCATATTCATACAAATTAAAAACATACATGATAACACTAAATACTATAGATACAGCACTTAGTATTAGACCTTTAAAAATATGGGTAGTTATTTTGTTTTCCATAGTTTGGTTGAATTATATATTTATTGATTTAGTGATAAATTTCCTTTTACATAAGTGCCTAAAATTTTTCCCTGTAAGCGAATA
>CAZWTV010000189.1:0-2314 GCA_964637225.1 uncultured Sediminibacterium sp. | reverse complement strand
AGTTAATAATTTTCCAGTCTTCCTGCCATTCGGTTTTTTCAACTGAATGTAACCAAGTCAAAGTAAAAAGCGAGACTGCAAAAGTTGTAACCTTAGTTCCGGCTAAAACGCAGAGACTCATTGAGTATTTGGATTTATTTTTCTAAACTTAAACCACCTATAAATTATAAATATAATCATTAAGCCAAAACCCAATTCATCAGTGATTGGAATTGCGGTTATTAATAACACTGATACACAAATACAAATTACTCTCTCAAATATATTTACTGGCTTATTCATATATCCTACGGCCGCTATACCTAAAAACAACATGGCAATAAGTGCTTTTATAGAAATATAACCAACGGACACAATGATTGTAAAAATATCTTTATTAGCAAGACCCTGTAACATTAATTCTGGACTATAAACCGCCATAAAAGGCACAACAAATCCTGCAACGGCTAATTTTACTGCCTCCAAAGATATTTTAAATCCGCTTTCTTTTGCAAAAGGAGCGGCTGCAAAACAAGCAAGAGCTACGGGTGGTGTCAAATCAGCCATAATGCCAAAATAAAAAACAAACATATGACTAATAATTAATGGCACACCCAATTTTAATAAAGCAGGTCCAGCAATTGCAGATGTTATAATGTAATTTGGAATAGTTGGAATTCCCATTCCAAGTATCAGACAAACAATCATAGTTAGAATTAAAGATAATAACAAACTATTTTCTCCAACTTTTATAACAAATTGACCAAAAGTATTTGCGGCTCCTGTTAATGTAAGTGTTCCAATAACAATTCCAATTACAGCACAAGCTACTCCAACAGGTAATGAGGCTTTAGCCCCTTCAGCTAATGCATCACGACAAGAAAGTAATGTTTCTCTTCCGCCTCTAAATATAAAATTAATTAAAACTAAAGTTGATATTGAAGCTACTATAACTTTTATTCCAATTTCAAAAAATGATGCAGAAACTAAACCTAATATTATCCAAAATAAAACTTTTTTATAATTAGACAATTTTCCTGCAATCGGTGCCCCTAAAATCAAAAAAATTACGAAAGCAAGGCCAATTGTTCCTGCATATAAAGGGGTATAGCCAGAAAAAAGTAAATAAACTAAAATAATAAGTGGAATAGTTAAATACCATCCACGTTTAATAGCATTAGATGCTGAGGGAAGTTGATCTTTAGGAATGCCTAATAATTTTTTTTTACCAGCTTCTAAATAAACCATCCACCAACATGAAATATAATAAAGTATAGCTGGAATAATTGCTGCTTTCACAATTTCTACATATTTTACTCCAAGAGTTTCGGCCATGATGAAAGCAACTGCGCCCATGACCGGTGGCATAATTTGTCCACCCATTGATGAGGTTGCTTCAACTCCTCCTGCAAAAGCAGGGGAATATCCATATTTTTTCATGAGTGGAATTGTAAATTGACCAGAGGTCACAACGTTTGCAATACCTGATCCTGAAATTGTTCCCATTAAAGCTGAGGATGCAACACAAACTTGCGCGGGACCTCCTCTCGTATGGCCGAATAATCCTAGAGCAACATCATTAAATAATTTGATCATTCCTGCTCTTTCTAAAAAAGAACCAAATAAAATAAATAAAAAAACAAAAGTACAGGAAACATAAGTTGGTATTCCGTAGATTCCTTCTGTTCCATAACTCATATGCTCAACTATTTGCTTAAAATCGTATCCACGATGCTGAAGCATACCCGTCAAATAGTTACCAAAAAAACAATAAAGTAAAAAAATTCCTGCAATTAATGATAAGGCATAGCCCATAACTAACCAAGCAGCGATAAAAACAAGAATAACTGCCGTTACTCCAAATACTACATCCACTAATAACAAGTCACTAGTACGAAGGAGCAAAGCCTCATACTGAAATGTTTGATACAGGGCGACCGTAAAACATAAAATTCCCCCTATCCAAGATATAATTTTAAAAAATATATTTTTTTTTTTTAATGCACATACTAAAGGTAAGGCTAATAAACCTAAAAAACCCACATGCACAGCTCTTAAGACTTGGCTTGGTAAATCCAATAAATGTGCAGCAGTAACAACTTGAAAAACTGAAAATGCAATTGCGATATAAAATAAAAGTTTTCCCTCAAGATTTGTTGGAAAACTTGCTGTGGAAGGATCATGATACTCAGCCGAGGGTAACTCGGCTAAGTCATCAATAATTTTTTGATTTGTATTCACTCTCCCAATCTAAACTAATTTTAAAATCAGTTTATATTTTTAGTACTACTTAATTAGTCCTTTTTCTTTATAGTATTTAGCAGCACCAGGATGA
>CAZWTV010000188.1:0-2316 GCA_964637225.1 uncultured Sediminibacterium sp. | reverse complement strand
CATTTTCCACCACTACCTTGCAGCTTACTATAATAACACATAGCGGGCGGTGCCACTGCACCTCCAATTTGACGAGCTGCTTGCAATATGGTAGTCCCGGCGGCAACTTCAATGGTGATGTTGTCTATTGTTACTTTTAATAATGTTTGTTCACTCATAATTTATGCAATATTATGCAGGCACATGAATAGGGTCTGCATAGTGTTGTAATCCAAAATTACTGGTTTGTGATAGTTCTCTATTGTTTACATGCCATTCAAATTCATCACGGAAGTGTCTAATAGCAGCAGCCACTGGCCAAGCGGCAGCATCTCCCAGAGGGCAAATGGTATTGCCTTCTATTTTTCTTTGAATGTCCCACAATAAATCTATATCACTCATTTCTCCTTTTCCAAATTCTATTTTTTGTAATATTTTTTCCATCCATCCAGTACCTTCTCTACAAGGGGAACATTGTCCACAACTTTCATGTCTATAAAAACGAGCTAAGGTTAAAGTATTTTTTACTATACATTGATCTTCATCCAAAATAATAAATCCACCTGAGCCCATCATAGATCCTGTAGCAAAACCACCCTCACTTAAACTTTCATAATTCATATAACGAGTTTCCCCCTTCGCAGTTTTTAATAAAAGATTAGCTGGTAAAATGGGTACAGAAGAACCACCCGGTATACATGCTTTTAATTTTTTTCCATTAGCTATACCTCCGCAGTATTCATCGCTGTAAATAAAATCTTCTACTGAAATGGTCATATCAATTTCATAAACACCTGGTTTATTGATATTACCACAAGCTGAAATTAATTTTGTTCCGGTGGAGCGTCCTACTCCAATTTTTGCATACTCCTCACCTCCCATTTTAATTATGGGTACAACGGCAGCTAATGTTTCCACATTATTCACTACTGTGGGACGCATCCATAATCCTTGAATAGCAGGAAATGGAGGTTTTATACGTGGATTTCCTCTTTTACCTTCCAAAGATTCAATAAGTGCAGTTTCTTCTCCACAGATATAGGCACCTGCACCACGATGCACGTGAATCATACAATTAAAACCGGTTCCTAAAATATTTTTTCCAAGCCATCCATTATTGATGGCTTCTGCAATAGCTTCTTCTAAAATTTCTGCTACCCAAGCATATTCTCCTCGAATATATATGTAGGTATCATTAGAGCCCAAAGCATATGAAGAAATGAGTAAACCTTCAATTAATAAATGTGGAAGGAACTCCATCAAATATCTATCCTTAAAAGTACCAGGTTCACTCTCATCAGCATTACATATCAAATGACGGGGTACGCCTTCTGGTTTTGCAATAAAACTCCATTTCATACCCGCAGGAAAACCTGCACCTCCTCTACCACGAAGACCACTTTTTTTTACTTCTTCTACAATAGTTTCAACAGACATTTCTTTCAAAGCTTTTTCAGCAGCTGCATACCCTCCCTCACGACGATACACTTCATAGGTTCTTATACCTGGTACGTTTGCTTTTTCTAATAATAATTTTACACCCATTGTTACTACTTTATCTTTTCAAATTTTTACACTACTTGCATTCTATATTCAGCAATAATGGCATCCACTTTTTCTTTGGTTAAATGTTCTCTATAAATTTTCCCCACTTGCATCATAGGTGCATAACCACAAGCACCTAAGCATTCCACTAATTTTAAAGTAAACAAACCATCCTTAGTCGTTTCGCCAGGTTTAATATCTAATTGCTTTTGAATGTATGCAATAATATTGTCGGATCCACTTACCATACAAGGGCCTGTTTGACATACTTCAAAAACAAATTTTCCTACAGGCTTTAAATTATACATACTATAAAAAGTAGCCACTTCATATACTTCAATAGGTTCTATTGATAATAAATGGGCTACATAATCCAAGGCTTCTGTAGGCAACCATCCTCCAAAACTATCTTGTGCCAAATGCAATACTGGAAGTAATGCACTTTTTTGTTTTCCGTCTGGATAACGAGCTACCAAGCGTTTAAACTCGGTCATTTGTTCGTTATTAAATTGAAGACTCATATTCAAATTTTCTTTTTCTCTACAATTATTTATTTGTATTTATTTAGCCTATTAAGCGTCTAATTCACCAGCGATCAAATTCAAACTACTCATGGTCACCACAGCATCACTAAGCATGCCTCCGTTAATCAATTCTTCAAAAGCTTGATAGTAAATAAAACAAGGTCTTCTAAAATGTAATCTAAATGGAGTTCTTCCTCCATCGCTAATTAAATAAAAACCTAGTTCTCCATTACCCCCTTCTACCGCACTATAAATTTGACCCTTAGGT
>CAZWTV010000187.1:0-2355 GCA_964637225.1 uncultured Sediminibacterium sp. | reverse complement strand
GCTCCGTTTCAACTTCAGGAAATTCTTCATCATCATCCGATACGGTTTGTTTTAATACCGACATACTACCTCTCTATGTAAGTTACTGTGGATCATCTGGATGTCACGACGAAGGAAGTCATAGAGAAGGTGTCATTACTACCAACTATGTGTATTTAATGAATGGAATTAGAGCAAAAAATTCTAGTAGTAGTAAATATTATACCATTATAGGTAATGGAATGCCGCCAAGATCTAGTCCACAAATGACATCAACTCATATAGCACTTATAAAAAAATGGATTGACCAAGGAGCACTTAATACACAATGTAGTAATGTATGTGATACTAATACTTTTACATATGCAGGTGCCATTCAAACTATACTTACCAATAATTGTGGAGGTTGTCATGGAACCAAACCAGGTTCTTCTAATATTTATTTGGGAGATTATGCAAGTGCTAAATCTTATATAAGTGCTAATACCACTACTTTTTTAAATGCAATTAATTATGTTTCCTCTATAGCTGTTTCAAAAAGAATGCCACCTTCTGCAAAGTTGGTAGATTGTAAAATTATCCAAATTCAAAAATGGATTCAAAAAGGGTATCCTCAATAATATGCACACCTATTTTAAAATAGCATTCGTTTTTATAACAATTATAAGTTGTACTGCTTGTTATTATGATAAGAAGGATCAGGTGTACCCACAAGTAGTGGTATCTAATTGTGATACCACTAATGTTACTTATAGTATCACTGTAACCGGTATATTAAATACCAATTGTACTAGTTGCCACGGAACCAATGCTAATAGTTTGGGAGGGGGTATTGTATTAAATACCTATGCTACAGTGAAACCCTATATTACTAGTGGACGACTTGTAAATTCAATTTTACAAAATGGAAAAGCTTCACCTATGCCAAAGAATATGGCAAAATTGGATGCTTGTAGTATTAATAAAATAATTGCTTGGGTAAACAAAGGAGCACTTAACAACTAATTCAATTTTAAATATTTTTTATGAAATTAATGCAGCATTTAAAAAAATTAATAGCCATTGTAGCTACTTTTTTAATTATTGTTTGTAATAGCCAAGAAGTATTGGCACAAAATGGAGCTAGTCAAAAAGTGTATGCTACTAAAACCGGACAAATATTTTTTAATGCCACAGGAGGTATTGAAAAAATAGCAGCCGTGAATAACCAGGTTGATTCAAAATTTGTAGACGCTACAGGTCAAATTATTTTCGCAGTGCTAGTGAAGGGCTTCAAGTTTGAAAATCAATTAATGGAAGATCATTTTAATGAAAATTATATGGAATCAAGCCAGTTTCCCAAAGCCGATTTCAAAGGATATATAAAAAATATTAAAGAAGTTAATTTTTTAAAAGATGGAAATTATCCAATTACTATTGAAGGTAATTTAACAATACATGGCACTACTCAAAAAGTAAGTACTAATGGAAGTTTGCAAATAGAAAACAGTAAACCTATCATTACGGGTGAGTTTAGTATAAAAATTAAAGACTATGGCATAAAGGGTTTGTACATTGGTGATAAAATTGCACCAGAAGCTAAAATAAAAGTGAATTGTAAATACCAAAATTAGTAATCATGTTTTTACGAAGAATTTATTTAATGGTATTTACCTCTTTTGTTTATTTTTTGGCGGCAGGTCAGAATATAGATTTGTTTTCAGAAAATAATTATTCTAATAATCCAGATATTATAACAGGTACTTTTAAATCTACTCGTATTATAAATGGTCAGTCAATTGAAAATGTGGGACCCGGCATTTTAGATTTTAGAATTTTACATAGGTTTGGCCCTTTGAGTGACGGGGGCTATAATTTTTTTGGTTTAGACCAAGCTACTATGCGATTAGGTTTAGATTATGGTATTACCGATAAACTTATGATAGGTATTGGAAGAAGTACTTTTGAAAAGCAGTATGACGCGTTAATTAAATTAAAAATTATTAGACAGCAGCAGGGGCAAAGAAATATTCCATTTAGTGTTAGCTATGCCAGCTCATTTATTTTTAAATCGTTGAAAGATGCCACTACGACTTATACACCTTATGTCTCCGATAAATTTTCTTTTTCGCATCAGCTATTAATAGCAAGTAAAGTAAACGATTATTTTTCTTTACAATTAACACCTACTTTACTACATTATAATATTGTAGATACTAAAACTATTCCTAACGATTTTTATTCATTGGGTGTTGGTTTTAGACAAAGAATTAGTAAAAGAGTGAATATAACTACAGAATATTATCATAGGTTTACCACATTAGATGGGTATTACAATCCTTTATCGGTGGGCTTTGATATTGAAACCGGAGGTCATGTGTTTCAGCTACATGTATC
>CAZWTV010000186.1:0-2366 GCA_964637225.1 uncultured Sediminibacterium sp. | reverse complement strand
GTCATACCCATGGACACTTTAAAGAAGTTTGCTGTGGATATCTCATAATTCAAAGCTCAGATGTTCTCGTTTTGATTCCCTTTTGATTCCATTTTGAATCAAATTTTCTATTTTTAAGGGTGTATGTGGATAATTAAAAAGTTCCTTTAAGACCTATGGAAGCTTGGTATGTTTCAGTTTCTTTCTCACTCATCTTAGCACTAACTAATGCAGTAAAATTTACATTAGCTGCAACATTTATATTTGCTCCAGCTGCAAGACTTGCATAATAATCGCCAGAGTTTGGTGTAGTAAATGAAACTCCTGTATTATTCATTGAATATTTTTGAGTTTTTCCAGATAACACTTCTCTAGCTCCAACTCCTGCTGTTAAAAATACATTTGAATCTTTGCCAGTTGTTTTAACAAATTCAGATTGAATTTTTGGTTGCAACTGAATGAGTTCTAAACTGTTATATTTAAAATAAAGATTCTCACTGTAAGAATCTCTAAATTCTGAAGTCAAATCTACACCAAATGTTAGATTAGCGTTTAAATCTTTATCAAGATTGTAGTTTTTAGAAAGAGCTGAACCAACAACTGCATAATAACTATCATATTCACCTGTTAACGTTCTCTCGCCTGTACTTGAGGTATTATCTAAAACTTTTCTATCCGTTTTGCTATTAGCGTAGCCAACTAAACCTTTTACAGATACATCAAATCCTTCATATTTTGCGAAACTTGGAGCTGTAAGTCCAATCATCACACTATCACTATTAATAATATGTTCTGAGCTATCAATATTATTTTTTGTCTGATCAACGTTTAAAATAAATTGTAAAGGCGTTGCACTGTTTGCAACTTTAAATCCAGCATTAACACCCTGTTTGTTGTTTTTAAATTGTCTAATTTGCGAAGAGTCTCCCCCAGAATCTCTTGTAGACTCTGAATAATAAGGTTCAACCCAAGTGTCTTTATTATTTTTTACATTTCTATCAACTGCATCGGTAATATTTGCTGTTTTTTGGTATAAGTTTTCTCCAGCCATTTCCATAGAGCCAATGTTAATAGCAAGAGCAGAACCTTTTACTGCTGGACGATTATTTAAATCATTAAGAGTAATGGTTCCCGCGCCAGAAGTTGTGTAAGCATAAGACTTTGATGCTCCAACATTCATATTTAACGTAACGTCTGTAGATGAATGAATAGTTCCTATTATTACAGAACCTTTATTTAAATTAATTGTATTGCCTACATTGTTATTATAAATAGAAAAAGTACCACCTTGAATTGTTCCTGAGTTATTAAGAACCATTAATTCACCAATATCTTCGGTAGTTTCTCTTCCAAAAGGACGAAATTCAGAATTCATTATTCCGATTACTCCACCTTGAATTGTTCCGCTATTATTAATTGTAACGGTGCCAGTACTAAATCCACTTAGTGAAATACCTTGTGAATTACCAAAAATTATCCCAGAGTTATTTATAGTTTGCGATGCACTGAGAGTGCTAGTAATATATGCTACTCCAATACCATTATTACTTGTGTCGTTAAAAGATATACCTGCAACTGCTCTTCCATCATCTCCAGTAATAGTGCCAAAGTTATTTAAAGTCTCAATTCTGTCAAAAAGATTATAAACACCTTTTGTAGTACCTTGAATTGTTGCTCCTGATTGGTTGTTAAGAGTTGTAATAACATGTTCGGGATTTCCTAATCTTATTCCGACTCCATTTGTGGATTTAATAGTTCCATAGTTATCAATTAAATCTGTTACACCCGGTGGTGTGCCAAAAGCAACAACTGCTCCTTGATTAACACCCCAAATCGCATCACTTGTACTTAATATAGTTCCTCTGTTGATTATATCTACACCCGTACCTCCACTAGTTATACCAACTCCAGTAGTGGGGCTGAGTGAACCACCACTATTAATTGTTATTGTGTCAGTTCCTGTTGCGGTAACAGTAGTTGTTCTCGTGGTATCAACTGTCACGTCTGCCGCTAAAATATATTGTGTCTGAAATAAAAATAAAGAAATAGTAACAATTGCTGATGTTAACTTTAACTGCTTAATGAGTTTCATAGTTTCTGCCCTTTAAAAGTGCAGAACTAACTCATTCTTAAACAGTTAATTCTAAAAATTTATATTCATCAAGTATCAAGGTTTATGAAGGGGGGTAAACAAATAAAACCAAATTACAGCAACAAATAACGTCTATATTTCAATGACTTGTTAGGAATTACTTAATAACTCTTATTCCGTCTTTACTAAAAAACACTTCTAAAACCTTTTGAGAAATATGCTTGGCATTTAAACCTGCAACATCATACATTTTCTCTGGTGTATCTTGATCAATAAAAACATCTGGAAGTATCAT
>CAZWTV010000185.1:0-2391 GCA_964637225.1 uncultured Sediminibacterium sp. | reverse complement strand
AGATTCATTCATTGTTTTAATCGTTTATCTTTTAGGTATAGGGGGGTTGTTCATGCTCCATTAAAAAAATTTCAAAAGGGTCATATACCTTTTATATAAATTATACGAAATATTTTTATTTAGAATAAAATTCATTTTTACTTTACACTTCTATAAATTATTAAATGTTTCAAAAAATAAAATTATTAGTACTTCTATTTATAAGTACACTAGTAGGGCAAACCATAAATGCACAAGAACTTCATGGAATTATTTTTGATAAAGCTGAAAAAATTCCTCTAGCTGGTGTTTCTATTAAAGTAGTAGGAGTCAATAAAGGAAGTGTAAGTAATGAGAAAGGTGCTTTTACCATTAGTAATATTTCATTGGGTAATATACATTTAACAATAAGCCATACTGGCTTTGAAATACTAGATACTACTTTTTTATTTACTAAAGAAAATAATAATCCAATTGAAATAAGTTTGATAGCTTCCAAAGAAGAATTAGAAGAAGTAATTATAGTTTCTTCTTCAAGAACTAATTCAAGAATCGAAGATCTCCCCACCAAAGTGGAAGTATTAGGGGCAGAAGAAGTAAGAGAAGAAAATGGAATTAAACCAGGTAATATAGCTAGTTTACTTGGCGATATAGCGGGTATTCAAATTCAGCAAACCAATGCAGCCACAGGTAATGCCGATATGCGCATACAAGGATTGCAAGGAAAGTACACACAGATATTAAGAGATGGTATGCCATTATTTGGAGGCTATGCAGGAAGTTTTAGTATCTTACAAATTCCACCATTAGATTTACAACAAATTGAATTAGTCAAAGGGGCTAGCTCCACATTATATGGTGGTGGTGCTATCGCAGGTATGTTAAATTTAATTTCAAAAAAACCAAAATTAGGAAAACCAGAAAAAAGTTTAACCTTCAATTTTTCAAGTTTAAAAGAAACTAATTTAAATAGTTTTTTTTCAAAAAGAAATGAAAAAACCGGATATACTTTATATGCAGGTGCTACACAACAACAAGAAATAGATGTAGATAAAGATGGATTTTCAGATGTGCCCTCTGTAAAAAGTGTTTTCGTTCATCCTCGATTTTTTATTTACGGTAAAAATAATACTACGCTCACCTTAGGCTATACCTTAAACTATGAAGATAGAAATGGAGGTGATATGGCTGTTTTAAAAGGTAATACTTCTTCCTTTCACCAATTTTTTATTCAAAATAAAACTTTGAGAAATACCATTGATGGAGTTTGGGAAAAAAAATATAGTGATGGTGGAATGCTTACTGCTAAAGCTAATTATAGTTTAATGGATAGAGATATTATTACCAATGTATTTGGAATGAAGGGTAAACAGGGAAGTTGGTATTCTGAATTATCTTATGCTAAAAAATATGCTTTACATAATATTGTAATGGGCATAAATTTTAATGGGGAAAATTTTTCTAAACAATTGCCTGATAGTAGTTTATTACCTAATGATATTTTATCTACTTTAGGAGGTTTTGTTCAAGATGATTGGAGATTGAATGAGGTATTGACTTTACAATCAGGTTTAAGATTAGATAATAATAAATACGGAAATTTTTTATTGCCAAGAATGTCTCTAATGTATAAAGTAAATAATAAAGTGACTATGCGTCTTGGAGGTGGGGCAGGATATAAAACTCCTAGTTTATTTAGTGCTGAAATGGATGAAAGAGATTATCATTATCTACAAGGATTATTGCCTGGTATACAATCTGAAAAATCGATAGGTTATAACTATGATATAAATTACAAAACCAGAGTAAATCAATGGGATCTTACTTTTAACCAAACTGTATTTTATAATGAAGTAAATCATCCTATTATTTATAGCGCTATTAATAATGGTTATTTATTATATAAAAATGCTACTCCCACTACTAATATTTACCAGTATATAAATCAAAATAATTCTATTAGTTCTCAAGGTGCAGAGTCTTATATTCAAGCTATGAAAGCTCCTTATGAAATTTATTTTGGATATGTTTACACCGATGCTAAAAGGAATTACAATATCAACAACCCACATTTACCACTCATTGCCAAACATAAATTAGCTACAGTATTTGCCTACGAATTAGAGAAAGATTTTAAAGTGGGCATAGAGTCTTCTTATACTGGAGAACAATATTTGGATAATGGAACCAAGACTACACCTTATTTATTTATGGCATTGATGCTCAAGTACGAAATAGGGAAAGCCATTTTTGTATTGAATGTTGAAAATCTATTAGATAAACGTCAAAATAAAAATGGATCATTAGTTATTCCACCACTTACCAATCCAAGTTTTCCAGAAATTTGGGCACCCATTGATGGCAGAGTCATTAACTTATCCATGCATCTTAAATGGTAATGAGTTAGTTCTT
>CAZWTV010000184.1:0-2402 GCA_964637225.1 uncultured Sediminibacterium sp. | reverse complement strand
TATTTTAAGTGCATTAGGTTTTACTTTAACAGCACCAGGTATTGCAGGTTTAGTATTAACTATTGGAATGGCTGTGGATACAAACGTAATCATATTTGAAAGAATCAAAGAAGAACTTACTAAAGGAAAAAGTTATCAACTGGCTGTGACAGATGGTTACAAACGATCTATGTCTCCTGTATTGGATGCACACGTGACTACTCTTTTAACTGCTTGTATTTTAGCTTACTTTGGATTAGGCCCAGTGCTTGGATTTGCCACCACCCAAATTATTGGTATTTTACTTTCTTTGTTCTGTGGAATTTTAGTTTCTCGATTAATTACAGACATCTATACTAGCAAGAATAGACACTTTGAATATTTTACAAAAATCTCAAGAGGTATATTTAAAAATGCTTCTTTCAAATTTATTGAATTCAGAAAATATGCTTATGTTTTATCTGCTGTTGTATTAGTTATGGGTATTGCCAGCTTCTTCAATGGATTTGATGAAGGTGTAGAATTTGCTGGAGGAAGAAGTTATACCATTAAATTTAATAAGGCGGTGAATATTGAAACGGTAAGAGACGACCTGAAAAAAGTATTTGGTGAGTCTCCTATTATTAAAACAGTAGATTCTAAAAACCAAATCAATATTACTACTTCTTATAAAATTAAAGAGCAAGGCAATAATATTGATGCTGAAGTAGAAGATTTATTGTTCAAAGGTTTAGCAAAACAATTACCAGCGGGTACTACTTTAAAAGAGTTCGATACTCAGTATAAGCAAAGTTCACAAACAGTGCTGCCTACCATTTCCGATGAATTAAAAGCGGGGGCTACTAAAGCAACTATCTTCGCTCTAATTGTTATTTGTTTATATATATTTATTCGATTCCGTGACTGGAGATATTCATTAGGTACTATATTCTCATTATTACACGATGTTTTTGTAACCTTGATCGTATTTAGTTTCTTGAGAAAAATGGTTCCTTTCCCATTAGAAATTGACCAACACTTCATTGCTGCTGTATTAACAGTTATAGGTTTCTCCATGAACGATACCGTAATTGTGTATGACCGTATTCGTGAAGATAGTCAAATAATGAAAGGTGCAGATAATGCTTCTATTATAAATAAAGCAATTAATCAAACATTGACTCGCACTATCATGACCTCATTAACAGTATTCTTAACTATTTTAATTTTATTCATCTTTGGTGGTGAAGTAACTAGAGGTTTTGCATTTGCAATGTTAATTGGTGTCATTACAGGAACTTACTCTTCTATCTTTGTAGCTGCTCCTGTTTTAGTTGACTTCGCAAAAAGCCGACCCTTAGGACGCGAAGAGAAAAAGAAATAAATACGGTTCTGAGCAAACTTTGTGAGTAAAGAGATTAAACTGCAAATGAAGTACCGCATCCGCAGGTACTAGAAGCATTTGGATTTTTAAAGGTAAATCCTCTGCTATTAAGACCATCTTGCCAATCTATTTCCATACCATATAGATAAATTTGATGTGATTTCTCCATGCAACAAGGTATTCCTTCTATAGAGAAAATTTCATCTTCTGCTTTGGGTATATCAAAACCTAAGACATAGGTCATTCCGCTACATCCCCCGCCTTTGACACCCACTCTTAATCTTTGTTGTTGATCAAAATTGGGTTCATTCATCAAACGATTAATTTCAGTAACTGCCCCCTGAGTGAATGAAACGGGAGCTTTTAAAACTATATTTGTATCTGTAGACATAATCGAAAAATTATAGTACAAAGGTACAATAATAGTAAGATTTACCTGCCCCTGTTTTTTGATTTTTTTGTAAATTTATATATGCAAGAAGCTGATAAAAAGACTGATAGTGGTATTACAATAAAGAAGGTTTATACCTGTAATGATTTACCCACCGATTTAAATGAAAATTTATTACCTGGTGAGTTTCCTTACACAAGAGGTGTGCAGTCTGATATGTATAGAGGAAAGCTTTGGACAATGCGTCAATATGCAGGATTTTCAACTGCTGAACAAAGTAACCAAAGATACCATTTTCTTTTATCACAAGGTGTTATGGGGTTAAGTGTAGCTTTTGACCTACCTACACAAATAGGTTATGATGCAGACCATTCACTTGCAGAAGGAGAAGTGGGTAAAGTAGGTGTTTCTATTTGCTCCATGGAGGATATGGAAATTTTATTTAAAGATATTCCTTTAGATAAAATAAGTACTTCCATGACCATCAATTCAACAGGTTTTATATTACTAGCACTTTATGTTGCTTTAGCTAAAAAAAGAGGAATTGATTTAAAACAATTAGCAGGTACCATTCAAAATGATATTTTGAAAGAATACGCAGCAAGAGGAACCTATATATATCCCCCTAAACATTCAATGCGCATTATCACAGATATTTTTGAATACTGT
>CAZWTV010000183.1:0-2411 GCA_964637225.1 uncultured Sediminibacterium sp. | reverse complement strand
TTAATGCTTGAAAGAATAACTATGATTGGAACCCTTACTGCTTTAGCTGCTTCTCAAAATTTCATTAGAAAAATATTTTTATACCAAGCAAGTTTTATTTGTTGGACAGGAATACTTTTAGGAACTTTCATGGGTCTTGGGCTCTCCTATCTCCAATTAAAAACTGGTTGGATCAAAATGGATGAAACAGCTTATTTTATTAAAGAATTACCCATTAAAATTCAGTTATTTCAAGTAGTAGGAGTTATTGTAGGAACTGCATTGTTGAGTTACATTTGCTTTTTAATTCCCACTTTATGGATCAAAAAAATAGCCCCCGCAAAAGCTATACAATTTGATTAATTTTTAGCATATGCTAAAATAATGCCGGTAGCGACTGCTGCATTTAAAGATTCAGCATTTCCCAATTTTGCAATTGTTATGGGCTGAGAAATATAGGGAATTAAATTTTCCCTAATGCCCTTTGACTCGTTACCTATAAGTATACAATGGGTTGGCTCCCAATGTATATCTTGTAAGTGCTTACCTTTTAATAAAGCCCCATAAACTGGGAATTTATTTTTTGAATGTGCGTTAGATTGTAGAAGTGTCTCTAAATTCATAGTTTGTATATTCACTCTAAAACAACTTCCCATCGTACTTTGTATGACTTTTGGATTATACCAACTAGCTGTATCTTCTGAGGTAATAATTTGATTCACACCAAACCAATCTGCAGTTCGAATAATGGTTCCTAAATTACCGGGATCCTGAATACCATCTAATAACAAAGTAGATTTACCCATAAAATTAATAGATGGGTTATCTTTCTTTTTTTCTACTAGAGCTAAAACTTTGTTAGGTTGTTGTAATAAACTTAAACGACCTAACATAATTTCGTCCACTTCTACTACTTCCGAGGATAAAGAACTTTGTGCTTGAGTCCATTCAGGCAGGGCAAAAATTTTGCGAATAACCCAATCTGAAGCTAAAACTTCTTCCAACATCTTAGGCCCTTCTACTATAAAAACAGATTCTTTAGCCCAATGTTTTTTATGGGCAAAAGATTGAATATATTTGACTTCATTATTATTGATCATTTTCATGCAATTACGACAGCTTAAAAATATTAGATTCTTCTCAAGATTTTACCTTCTGGGTCTTTTATTTTTATTAAATGCTTGTGCCGATATAAAAAAAGCTGTCATTCACGATTATCCTAAGCAAATAAGCTTTGTCTACGATAATAAAATTAATATCAAAGATGCTAATAATGCTATAGAAGCTCAATTACTTTCCAATGAATTAGACAATTACTGGGATGATAGCGCCAAGGCAAGGCAGGTTCGCCAATTTGGATTTTTTAACACCCTTCTGCAACCCAGTTTTTTTCAAGAAGATAAGTTATTGCGTTCTGCTGAGTATATGAAAAATTATTTAGCTACCAAAGGATATTATCATCCACAAGTTATTCCAAAAGTAAAAGTAGACACCATTCACAATGAGTGGAGGGCGCATTTATCTATGGAAATTAATTTAAACAAAAAAACAATCATAGATACAGTATTTTATGAATTAAAAGACACTGCTTTACAAAACATAGCTAGAAATCATGTATCACAAGCCTATATAAAAAAAGGAATGCCTTTTTCAAATGAATCTATAAACAATGAATTAGATCGTTTAGTTGAATTATTTAGAGCCAACGGATACTACTTTTTTACAAAGGAAAAAATATTTGCAGAAGTAGATACTTTGAATCAAGAATTAATGGAAATTAATATAGATCCATTAGACCAAATCAATCAAATATTACTCGCTCAAAAAAAAGACAATGAAAATCCGCTATGGAAACTCAGTTTTCAATTAAGATCTATGAGCGCAGCAGAACTTAAAAGATACCCCATTGGGCAACAAATTTTTTACACCGATTTGAAACTAGCCGATAACCCAGATACCATATTAATCAAAGGCTTACCCCAACAAGAAATTTTTAAGAATATTATTCAAACTTACACACAACCAAAATTCAAGTCTTCATTATTTGAAGAACAGTCTGTTATAAAAAAGGGAGACCCCTTCAATGAAAATTTATATTATCAAACTTTAAATAATTTAAGTACCCTAGGCGCATGGCAACAAGTGGATGCTAGAACAAGTCTGCATAATGATAGTATTTATTTACATTATTTTTTAGTGCCCTCTTTAAGGTATAGTTTTAATTTTGACGTGGAAGGAAGCAAAAATAATTCAGAATTAATTTCAGGTAATTTACTAGGCTTGTCCACTAGCTTTACTTTTAGAGACAGGAATGTGCGTCAAAAATCTATATCCTCTATAACCAGTGCTAGAAGCGGTATTGAATTAAATATTAATAATAGAAATGAGAGCTTGGCACAAACATTCTTATTTAATGTTGGGCACACTTACAG
>CAZWTV010000182.1:1567-2415 GCA_964637225.1 uncultured Sediminibacterium sp. | reverse complement strand
GAGCCCATAGCTACCCCTTTGCCTAATGATACTTTAAAATTAGGTAGTTTAAAAATTATAAAAATTAATGGGGAAGTGAAAAAAAGCTGGACCGATGTTATTAGATATTTTGATTATGATGCTATTAAAGTTAATTATACGCCTAAAAAAATATTACCTAATGCTGAATTACAAACTCAATGGCTAGCTTTTGATTTAGGTATTGCTGGATATAATGATTATACTAAGTATGATATAACAAAAGCATTCACTTCTCCTGCTATAGGAATTCCAGTGACTAAAAGAAAAATGCAACCTAAAAATAATTCTACTAATGTTAATATTTGGGTAGTACAACAAAAATTAAATGTTTACCAGCATAAATATTATTTTAAATATGGATTTGGTTTTGAAATGTTTAATTACTACTATTCCTATGGGGTAGATTTTAGAAACAATGATAAAATGTATATTTCACTAACTAACAATACTTATGATAAAGACAAATTATATGTAAATTATTTAACAGTTCCCTTAATATTATCTCGTTCATTTAAAGTAAAAAAATTGCAAGATATAAATATAGCTGGCGGTGTTAATATTGGATATTTATTAAATGCAAGAAATAAACAAATTAATGAAGCTCTTGGTAAGAAAAAATACGAAGGAGATTTTAATTTCAATAGCTATAAAATGGCGGGAGTTTTTCAAGTAGGCATTGGCAATGTGAAATTTTATGGCACTGCTGCTTTAAATAATATGATAGACAAAGGAACTAGCACTCAGTCCTTTTATCCATATACTTTTGGAATTCGTTTTTCTAAATTTTAAAACTTCTTCAATTTCTCTCCGAATATCGTCGGTGCTAC
>CAZWTV010000182.1:0-1557 GCA_964637225.1 uncultured Sediminibacterium sp. | reverse complement strand
GTTTTTCTAAATTTTAAATCTTTGCTTTAATACTTTTTCTTATCTCTAATTTCTTTAGTATATTTTTTTAAAGAAGCTAGCTCATTAGGATCTAGGTTTGTCCAAGCAATATCTAATATCTCTTTATAGTAATCTTGCATAGTTGTTACAAAAGGGTTTGAGAAACTTGGCTCTGTTTCAAAAGCTGCAGTATAATCTCTTAAGTTTTTATATACGCCTGAGCTTATAATATTTATTTTTCTTTGTTTTAAAGGAATATTTTTTACCCAAATTTTCTCTTTAGTAATTGGCTCAGATAATGATAAATTTAATTTTCCAGATAACACAAAAAATCCACTGAATTTATATTGGGTATTGTAAACAGCAGTTTTTCTTTTTCCTGAAACTAAAATTTCAGTTCCATTCCAAATTACATTTTGATCGTTTAAATCAAAATCTATTTGAACATTTAATAACAAATCACTTTCTACCTTATCGGTATATAAGGCTCCTTCATAATTTTCAAAAGGTCCTCTTACTGTGTAACCCTTAGCAGTGAGAGACTCGTTAATATCTCCTGCCATAAATTTTGAAAAGTCATTGAAAGTTCGGTAATCGGCGTATTTAAATTTCTCGTTGAACTTAGGTTCTAGGAGTAAAATTTTAAGATCTGTTGATCCTACGCTAGATTGAGTGGGTGGCGCATATTCATAGTTAGGCACTTTGAATGTGATAGGCGCTTGTTTGGCTAAATACTTTTTCTTTGCGGAGGAGGATACCATAGTCGCATAAACTATGATTACAACAAATGATAGTAAAATTTTAATCCAATTTTTCATAAGTTCTATTTAGGTCGCTTTATTGAAAATAATAATGTAAATATAGCAAATCCTATAAAATAAACTAATATGTCTTTGAAATCGCCTGTGCCAGGAACTAACCCTAGCATTTGAACTAACTCAGTTCCAAGGATTAAGCATAAACTTACTATTTTAATGCTTATTGGAACTAAACGCCAATGACCCCATATGGCAGTTAACATGAATAAAAAAGAAATTTCCCAACATAAATCGGGTAACCAATTTGTAAAACTATAACTTTTAATATTCATTTTTTTGATACCTATAAATGCCTCGTACACTAGTATATCTTTTTTAAAAAAGTAGTATGCTCCCACACCAATAAATAAGCAAAGTAAAGAGAGTAAAAAGTAAAGAAGTCGGTTGTTCATAATATCTTTGATAGTAACCTATTATTTAATCAAACTTAAGTTTTTTATTTTAATTTTGAATTACCCCAAAGTATAACTTAATGCGGCATGTATGAAAAATTTTCTATTTATCTTGGGTTTATATATTTTATTATTTGCGGCTTGTAAAAAAAATGAAACCTTAGTTAGTACGCCCACGCAAGTAATATCACCTTCTAATAATACCCCAGTTGTTACTGGGCCAATTGTATACCCCATAAACACTTTAGATTCTTTTTCATCTATTAACAAGACAACCTCTTGGTATAATACAACAAGAGCAATGACAAGCCTATTCGATGTTTTTGCAAGTAAGTATTGGGGTTTTG
>CAZWTV010000181.1:0-2420 GCA_964637225.1 uncultured Sediminibacterium sp. | reverse complement strand
ACCATATAGTATAGAGTTTTTTAAAATATTTACAATCACAAACCTGTCTATGCAACGACAGGTTTGTTTATTTATAAGATCAAAGGAATTATGATTTATACAAAAACAGAAGAGCAGGTTTTATTAATGCAGCAAGCTGCTTTACTTGTTAGTAAGACTTTGTCACAAGTAGCCACACTATTAAAGCCAGGGGTTACTACTTTAGACATAGATCAATTCTGTATGCAATATGTAAAAGATCATCACGCTTCACTTTCATTTCATAATTACCACGGATATCCGCATCATATTTGTGCCTCAGTCAATGATGTAGTGGTTCATGGATTTCCCAATAAGACTCCTTTGAAAGAAGGAGACATAGTATCTATTGATTTAGGAGTAGTGTTGAATGGTTGGCACGGAGACCATGCCTACACATTTATCATAGGAGAAGTAGCGCCGGAATTACTAACATTGGTAAAAGTGACCAAAGAGTCTTTATACAAGGGCATTGAAAAAGCTATAGTTAACAATAGAATAGGAGATATTGGTTTTGCTATTCAAGAGCATACTGAAAAAATACATGGCTATGGAGTGGTGAGAGAATTAGTTGGGCATGGAATTGGAAAAAGTTTGCATGAGGATCCACAAGTACCTAATTATGGTAAAAGAGGAACAGGACTTAAATTAAAAGAAAATTTAGTATTGGCCATAGAGCCTATGATAAATTTAGGTACACATAAAGTATTCACCCAAGAAGATGGATGGACTGTAAAAACCCAAGATGGTAAACCCTCTGTTCATTTTGAACATGATATCTGTGTGAAAAATAAACAAGCACTTATTTTATCTGATTATTCAATTATTGAAGCTGCTGAAAAAGCAAATTGTAATTTAAATACATCTTATTATTAATTGAGCATGAAAAAAATAGTTGTCATTGGCGGAGGGGCAGCTGGATTTTTTTCTGCTATTCAAGTGGCTGAATGTCATCCTGATTGGGATATTTGTATTCTAGAAAAATCAAATAAAATATTATCAAAGGTCAAAGTAAGTGGAGGAGGAAGATGTAATGTAACACATGCCTGTGCTTCCATAGATTCGCTATTAACCAAATATCCAAGAGGGAGTCGATTTTTAAAAAAAGCATTTTATAAATTTGCAACTCAAAATACAATTGAATGGTTTTCTAAAAATGGAGTGCAACTGCACACTGAAAAAGATGGCAGAATGTTTCCTACCACTAATAATTCACAAACCATTATAGACTGTTTTTTAGAAAAAATAAAACTATATAACATTAAAGTATTACTTCAACATGAAGTACTAAATGTAGTAAAGTTAAATACAGAATCAGATGCTAGCAACCAGTTTTGTATCACATTACCCCATCAAAAAATAATTATGGCAGATGCCATTTGTGTAGCCACTGGAGGTATGTTAAAGTCTAATGGATTGCATTGGTTAACAAGTTTTGGTCATAGTATCATAGAGCCCCTGCCTTCTTTATTTACTTTTAATACCATTGATACCACTATTACCAATTTAATGGGAGTGGCTGTTGAAAGGGCAAGCATTCAATGGGAGGGTCATAAGCATACAGAAAAAGGCCCTTTGTTAATTACACATTGGGGTATAAGTGGCCCTGCCGCTATTAAATTATCTGCATGGTGTGCTAGAGAAATTGCAGCAGCGAATTATGAAGGACATATTATCATTAATTGGACTTCTCATTACACAGAGCAGAGTTTAAGGATGGAATGGATCAATCTAAGAATGGAATGGGGTAAAAAAATGATAGGATCTAAAAATCCTTTTGACTTACCTAGCCGTCTTTGGAATTATTTATTAGAGGTAGCGGGTATTGAAAAAGAATCAAAATGGGCAGATATAAAATTGGTTGAACAGCAAAAATTAATTCAACTTCTTGTAAACACAAAGTTAAGCATTAAAGGTAAAACAACTTTTAAGGAAGAGTTTGTAACCTGTGGAGGTGTAAACTTATCTGATATTGAAGCTAGCACTATGGAAAGTAAACTTGTTCCAGGTTTACATTTTGCTGGTGAAGTAATGGATATTGATGGAATTACGGGTGGATTTAATTTTCAACATGCTTGGACTTCTGGTTGGATTGCAGCCCAACATATGTCCCTAGAGTAATTATTTTTAAATGTATTGAATATCAATGTATTATAACTTAATTATAGTCTATTTTTAAGGCCTTTTTACGTCTATTTGATTGATTTTTTCCTAACTTTGCCGTCCGGTTTAAAAACACCGGTTTTTTATGAAATTATTTTTTAAAAACCTAAACGCAGACGCACAGGAATTCGATGGCGCTTCAGCTGTTGATGCTACTGCGACAACAAAAGCACCTGAACAAATTATTACAGCTCATGACGATTTTGACTGGAGCGTTGATAAACGTAATGTAAGTCATT
>CAZWTV010000180.1:0-2439 GCA_964637225.1 uncultured Sediminibacterium sp. | reverse complement strand
TAATGCAATTAATAATGAAATTCCAGTACAAACAGAAGTAAAAAATAATTTAGAAATTACTAGGCAATTTACTAGTCTTACAGCTAATGCAGTAAAAGTCAAACTTGCATTTGTTTTACAACGCCAAGATGACCAAGGTAATATTTTTGGAGAAAGAGTATATTTTAGGATTTGGGTTAAAGAACCAAACTCAGGGTTTTCGATTAGAGTTGACACTTCTTACGCAGGAAGATATCCAAGCCCTACAGAAGTTGATTTTTTAATTCCTTTGTATTCAGCTCCTAGTCAAAGCAATGCTAATTATTCAATTAAAGTTGAAAAATTAGATGCAGAAAATAATGACCCAAAAATTCAAAGACAGCTAACATGGGTTTCTTACACTCAAATAACTCATACTTCTTTGCGGTTTCCAAACACTGCAATAGCTGGTTTTAAATTCAATACAGAATATTTTCAAAGAATACCTTCAATTGCCATAAAATTAGCAGGCAGAAAGATTCAAATACCATCAAACGCAACAATTAAAGATGATTTATCAGGTAAGCCAGAAGTTAGATACTTAACTTTTCAGGGTCAATGGAATGGGACGTTCCAAACTCCAAGTCAAGCCTGTAGTGATCCAGCATGGATATTGTATGATTTATTAAAACATACTAGATATGGATTAGGTAATTACATTGACACTACTCAAATAGATAAATGGGGTTTGTATGAAATTAGTAAATATTGTAACGAATTAATACCAGACGGTAGTGGCGGATTAGAACCAAGATTTAGTTGTAATATAAAACTTGAAGGTAAAGTAGAAGCATATCAAGTTATACAAAACTTGGTATCAATATTCAGAGGTTTTGCGTACTGGCAAGCTGGAGCAGTTTCTTTTGTTGCAGACAAACCAAATGCTGTAGTGCATCAATTTACTCAAGCAGACATAGAAGAAGGATCTTTTTCGTATAGCAGAAGTGGATTAAAAAGCAGAAAAACTATAGCAGTAGTAAGCTACTTAAATCCTACAGACTTTTTTAAAAAAGCTGTAGAAGTAGTAGAAGATCCGATTGGTATACAAAAATGGGGAATCAGAGAAATGGAACTGGAAGCTATAGCCTGTACGTCAAGAGGACAAGCAAGACGTGCTGGAGTCGCAGCTTTACTAACTAATAGATTAGAACAAGAATCCGTAACTTTCAAAGCTAGGGCTTTTGCTGCTTTTGTTAAACCTGGTGATTTAATACGTATATACGACTCTAAAAGAACTACTGCAAGATATGCTGGTATTATAAAAACTGCAACTGCGACAACAGTCACATTAGATAGTCCAGTAAACTTACCTTCTGGTACGACTTATAAAATAACTGTGACAACTAGTACACTGCAAATACCACAAATAGAAGGAGGTAACAATTTAGCAGATCCCTCGCAAAAACAAAAACTAAGATTTAAAATAGCAGAAGCAACTATAACTAGTAACGGAAATAACCTAACTGTATTAGAGTTGCAATCTCCTGGATTTGGTTCTGATGTTCCGCCACCAGAATCTAACTGGGTAATACAAGGTGGTGATTTATCTAATACAATTTATAGAGTAATTAACCGCTCTCCAGTGCAAGATTCTATAGAAGGTTGGCACGAAATCTTAGCTATAGAGTATAATAATAACAAATATAGCTTTATTGACGATATGCAATTTCCTTTAACCTAATAATATGCCTTGGGAATTACAGCCACTACCACAAAGAATAACTACTCCAACCCCAAATTTAAAGCCCAAAAATATAACTACATCGCGTAGGTATATTCCAACTTTAAAAGATGTTGAAGAAACTTCTGCTAAATTATATAATTTAGATGTTAATTGGGATGCTCCAACTATTGAAGAAAATGGCATTATTACCAAAAGCCCATGGACAATTGGTTACGAAGTAGAAGTTAAAAGTGGAGAATTGCAAGAATGGAATTTACGCACAAGAGTAAAAGACAATTTTATGACCTTCCCAAACGTAGCTTTTGCTACTTATTATGTAAGAATAAGGACAGTTGTATTTGGAGGATCTATGTCTGATTGGGTTGAGTCTTTTGCTATTGGAACTCCGGGCCCATACACAGCAGTGTTTAATATTAGTCGAAATTCAATGTTAATTACAGAATTTTAGGAGTTTTTATGCCTTCAATAAAATATATAGACGGAAGCTCAAATACTAGAGAAAGAGCTATTACTACAGCAAGTCAAGGTACAACAGCCAACCCAGATGTTTTTCTTTTCTCGTCAGACGAATTAGGTGATAAAAGTAATACAGCTGCAACTAGTGATACTGGTAGTTTTAGTTTAATCTCTTTGTTTAAAAGACTTTTAAGCTCTTTAACGTCTAATGTAGGTTTGCAAGCTGATACAGCTGCAACTAGTGATACTGGTAGTTTTAGTTTAATCTCTTTGTTTAAAAG
>CAZWTV010000179.1:0-2461 GCA_964637225.1 uncultured Sediminibacterium sp. | reverse complement strand
AGAGGTTTAATGCAATTAGTGGGTCAGCGTAAGCGTTTATTGGTTTATTTACAAAAACATAACCTAACGGGTTACCGCGCTCTAATTGAAAAATTAGGCTTAAGAAAATAATCAAAAAAAACAATTAATAGGCTGTCCCAACTGTTATCGCGGTTGGGATTAGTCATTTATATATTATCGATTCTACAATAGAATAGATTTAAAAAAAAATTAAAATGATAACACAACCTCAATCAGTTAAATTCGAAATAAATCCTGGACAAGAAGTTTTTATTGAAACTGGAAAGCTAGCACGTCAAGCAGATGGTGCTGTCACCGTTAGACAAGGCAACTGTATCTTACTAGCTACTGTAGTGGCCAACAAAGATCCTAAAGAAGGGCAAGATTTTTTTCCTTTAAGTGTAGACTACCAAGAAAAGTTTGCCTCAGCGGGACGTATTCCAGGGTCTTTCTTTAAAAGAGAAGCTCGTTTAAACGATTATGAAATTTTAACCAGTCGTTTAATTGATAGAGCACTTCGTCCATTGTTCCCTGAAGATTACTTATGTGATGTGCAGGTATTAGTTTCTTTAATTTCCAATGATGATAATGTTTTACCCGATTCTTTAGCTTGTTTAGCAGCATCCGCTGCATTAGCGGTATCCGACATACCTATTAAAGAAATTATTTCAGAAGTTCGTATTGGTCGAATCAATGGTGCCTTTATTATAAATCCTTCAAAAGCACAATTAGCTAATTCAGATTTTGAATTTATTATTGCCGCAACAGAAAAGAATTTGATGATGGTAGAAGGGGAAGCAAAAGAATGTTCAGAAGATGAATTAGTTCAATGTTTAGAAATTGCACATGAAGCTATCCGCAAGCAAATTAAAGCTCAAGCAGAATTAAGAAAATTGGTAGGTATTACAACAGTTCGTGAATACAAGAAACCAGAACAGGACGAGGCAATTAAAGAAAAAGTATATGCATTTGCCTCAGAAAAAGTAAAAGCAATTGCAGAAAAAGGTTCTTCCAAGCATGAAAGAAGCGATGCTTTCACAGCATTAAAAAAAGATATCATTGAACATTTAGGTGCCGAAATTACAGACCTACAAAAGAAATTAGCAGGTAAATATTACGAGGACTTGAAATGGGAATTAGTAAGAGATATGATGGTTGATAAAAGAGTTCGATTGGATGGACGTCAATTAGATCAAGTACGTCCTTTAGCGATGGAAATAGACCCATTACCCACACCACATGGTTCATCTTTATTTACGAGAGGAGAAACTCAATCTCTTACAACAGTAACTTTAGGTACCAAATTAGATGAGTTAATGCAAGAGACAGCAGCCAGTGCTGAATACACTAAATTTTTCTTGCACTATAACTTTCCTCCCTTCTCTACAGGTGAGGTGAAAATGATGCGTGGAGTAGGACGTCGTGAAGTAGGTCATGGAAATTTAGCTATGCGCTCATTAAAACAAATGTTACCAGATACCACTTCATTTCCTTACACTATAAGAGTCGTATCGGATGTATTAGAATCCAATGGTTCCTCTTCAATGGCAACAGTTTGTGCGGGCTCTTTAGCATTGATGGATGCGGGTGTGCCCATGCCAAAGCATGTTAGTGGAGTAGCCATGGGATTAATTTCTAGAGAAGACGGTAAGTATGCAATTTTAACCGATATCTTAGGTGATGAAGATCATTTAGGAGACATGGATTTCAAAGTAACAGGAACACGTGATGGAATTTGTGGTGTGCAAATGGATATAAAAGTAGATGGTTTAAGTATGGATATAATGCGTGAGGCACTGTCTCAAGCTAAAAAAGGACGTCTTCATATTTTAGAAGCAATGTATGCTTGTATTCCTGCTGCTCGTCCCGACTTAAAACCACATGCACCTAGAATGGTGAAATTAATTATTGATAAAGAATTTATTGGTGCTGTCATTGGCCCAGGTGGTAAAATCATACAAGAAATGCAAAGAACTACGGGAGCAACTATTAACATTGAAGAAGTGGGCAACCATGGTGAGGTAAGTATATTCTCTTCAAACAAAACTAGTTTAGAGGCTGCTGTAAAATGGGTAAATGGAATTATAGCAGTACCAGAAATTGGAGATGAATATGAGGGTGTAGTAAAAGGCGTCAAAGAATTTGGAGCTTTTGTAGAATTTATGCCTGGAAAACAAGGTTTATTACATATCAGTGAAATTAGTTGGAAGCGTTTAGAATCTATGGAGGGTATATACAACGAAGGCGATGTGGTGAAAGTAAAATTAGTGGGTTTAGATCCTAAAACAGGTAAATTCAAATTAAGTCATAAAGCCTTATTACCTCGTCCAGAACAGGCGCCTCGCGAAAATCGTGGTTAATCATGCCCATTGAATATGTTCAAATAGCCTTCGATTTCGAAAGTCAAGAGCAATTTGAAATGCTGGTAGCACAATTAGCTGCCCTTGGCTTTGATGGTTTT
>CAZWTV010000178.1:0-2502 GCA_964637225.1 uncultured Sediminibacterium sp. | reverse complement strand
GGTAATGGCATTAATTTTATTTACGATTGCTGAAACAGGAAAAACTAGTAAAAATAAATTTAATTTAGTAACTCTTTTTATTTTATCCATTTTAACTATTATATTTAATGGAATTGCACTTTCTGCAATAATATTTAGAATAAACGAATATGGCATATCCCCTAATAGAATTGCAGTACTCGGGGGTAATATTTTAATATTTGTTAATATATTATTTGTCGCTTACAAATTATTTTTATGCAGTTTCAAAAACAAAGGAGTTGAGATTATTGAAGAAAGTATTGCAAGCTATTTACCTCTTTATGGAATATGGGCTGGAATAGTTGTTTTTATAATACCTATACTATTTCATTTTAATTAAAAAATCCCAACAAAATGAATTGTTAGGATTTTTTAATTTTTTTAATTTACTTATTTTCTTTTCCAAACATTATTTGTGGGGTTGAAATCGGGTAATACTTTATCTGGATCATAAGTTACCGATTCAATTTCTTCTGTACAAGGATATCTAAAACTCCATGACACATTTCGTTCCCATATTTCAACAGGTAATTTAATACGATCTGTCTTCCCACTTACTGTTTTAACTTCTAATATAACTGGCATTGCCATTTTTTCAAGATTATCCAATGTTATAATTGCTCCTTTTGAAAAATTAGTACTATCGTTATATTTAACTGTTCTCACCGCAACATCTAATCTCCAGTTATTAACAAACCATCCTCTCCAAAACCATTGTAAACTCTCTCCTGCCACATTTTCTATAGTATGAAAGAAATCATCGGGTGTAGGATGTTTATAAGCCCATCTATTGATATAAGTTCTAAACGCACGATCAAAACGATTCTCTCCTAAAATAACTTCTCTCAACAGAGTTAACCCCTCTGCTGGTTTGCTATATGACAAAGTTCCATTATTTCTTTCTTTATAATTATCTACATAAGATAAAATGGGCTCTAGTCCTGGTGCTGTATACATAGCACCAATTCTGTTTTTATCTTGAGGATATTTACTTTTATATTCTCCATTATTAAAATTAGAAGATGATAAACTATTGATAAAAGTATTAAAGCCTTCATCCATCCAACCGTATAACCTTTCATTACTACCCACAATCATGGGAAACCAAGTGTGTCCAAACTCATGATCATTCACACCCCATAAACCACCTTGTCTAGCGCGCGCACCACAAAAAACAATACCAGGATATTCCATGCCACCAGGACCTCCAGCTACAGCAGTTGCTGCAGGATAAGGAAACTCATACCATTTATTGGAATAGTATTCAATACTACTTTTAACATATTCAGTAGATCTTCCCCAGGCACTATCTCCATTGCTTTCAATAGGATAAGCAGAAATTGCTAACCCTTTTTTGCCAGAAGGTAAATTAATTTTTGCTGCATCAATAATAAAAGAGGAAGAGGCACCGAAAGCAAAATCTCTAGCATTTTTAATTTTAAAATGCCATTTTAATTCTGTTTTTTTAGGTCTTGAATTAGGATCATTTATTTCTTGAGCAGATCGAATAATTACTGTTTTATCAGATGAGGCTGCAGCAGTCCATCTTTTTAATTGCTCTGTTGTATAAACTTCTGAAGGATTTACCAATTCGCCAGAACCTACAACAATCATATTATTAGCTGTAGTAATAGTAATATCAAAATCGCCATATTCTAAATAAAATTCACCAGGACCAGTGTATGGAATAGTATTCCAGCCCATAATATCATCAAATACTGCCACTCTAGGAAACCATTGGGCCACAGTAAAAATTTTACCATTCCTTCCTTTATAAATACCCATTCTATCCGATCCATAGTCGGGAGAGATGAAAGAATATTCAATTTGAATTTTAACATTACCTCCATTGGCTGCAAGTTCTTTTGGTAAAAATAATTGCATTCGGGTATCTTCAATGATATATTCAATCGAAACCGCTTTTTCATTTTTTACTCCACTTATAACTTTAACAGATTTAATTTTATAACCGGCATCGAATTCTTGTCCTGCACCACCATTTCTACTTCCATTCAAAGGAACTATGGCTGATCCTCTTGAATCTTTTTTAAATAAATTTTGATCTAGCTGCATCCAAATAAAATTTAATTTTAAAGGACTATTGTTGGTATAGCTCAAAATTTCTGTTGCTGAAATTTCATTATTGGCTTCATCCAACCTTGCATCAATTTGATAATCGGCTCTATTTTGCCAATATTTAGGCCCCGGTTCGCCAGTAGCTGCCCTGTATTCATTTCCATTTTTGGTATAAAAAAATGGTGCAAACGCATCGTGGTAATCATACTTAGTAGCAGGTGCATTAGGATCTACTTGATCCATATTTCTTCTCATTCTAGGTGATTGTGCTGAAGTTGTTGTAGAAGTAGCTGCAGAAACTGAAGTAGTTTGTCCCATAGCACATTCAACACTTAACAAAAAGCAACAACAAATCAAATAAATATTTTTCATATATATATTTTTTAGGTGACTAAATTACTAAAT
>CAZWTV010000177.1:0-2556 GCA_964637225.1 uncultured Sediminibacterium sp. | reverse complement strand
AAGTTACGACCTAAAGCTACTTCACCATCTTTGGTAGCATATCCTTCTGTTAAGAAATCTCCTTTCTTTACTTTTTGTCCTTTTTTAACAGCAGGACGTAAATTGATACAAGTAGATTGGTTGGTCTTAATGAACTTTGTTAATTTATAAACAATTAAGTCTTCATTAAAACTTACTAAGCGATCAATATCATTTCTATTATATCGAACATGAATTTCATTGGCATCTACAAATTCAATAACACCATCACCTTCAGAATGTAATTGAATACGCGCATCACGTGCTGCTTTTCCTTCTAATCCAGTTCCCACTATAGGAACTTCTGGACGAATTAAAGGAACAGCTTGACGTTGCATATTCGATCCCATTAAGGCACGGTTGGCATCATCATGTTCTAAGAATGGAATTAAAGAAGCACTCAAACCAACAATTTGGTTGGGAGCGACGTCCATGAATTCTACTTCGTCTTTATCTAAGATGGGGAAGTCTCCTGTTTCACGAGAAGGTACTTTATCATCAGAGAATTCATTCTTTTCATTCAAGGGCACATTACTTTGTGCAATTTTTGCAGTATCTTCTTCCTCGGCACTTAAATAGGTTAAATGCTTCAAGCTCACTTTTCCATTTTCTACTTTACGATAAGGTGTTTCGATGAAACCCATATCGTTAATTTTTGCATGCACACATAAAGTAGAAATTAAACCAATATTGGGTCCTTCTGGTGTTTCAATAGTACACAAGCGACCATAATGAGAATAATGTACGTCACGTACTTCAAAACCTGCACGCTCACGACTTAAACCACCGGGTCCTAAAGCAGAGATACGACGCTTGTGTGTAATCTCACTTAATGGGTTGGTTTGATCTAAAAATTGAGATAATTGAGAAGTACCAAAGAAAGAGTTGATTACTGAAGATAATGTTCTTGCGTTAATCAAATCTACTGGAGTGAAAACTTCATTATCACGCACATTCATACGCTCACGAATAGTACGCGCCATACGCGCTAAACCTACTCCAAATTGTGCATACAACTGTTCTCCAACTGTACGCACACGACGATTGCTTAAATGATCGATATCGTCTATCTCTGCTTTCGCATTAGTTAAACGTACCAAGTATTTAACAATTTCTATGATATCATTTTTGGTCAATACTTTTTTATCTTGACCTAAATCGTGTCCTAATTTTTTATTGATTTTATAGCGACCTACTTCACCTAAATCATAACGCTTGTCTGAGAAAAATAATTTATCAATAATTCCACGAGCTGTTTCATTGTCGGGGGCATCTGCGCCACGTAATTGACGATAAATATGTTGCACCGCTTCTAATTCAGAGTTAGAAGTATCTTTATTCAAAGTGTTATAGATGATAGCATAATCTCCACCCACGTCTTCTTTTTGAATAAATACACTCTTCACACCCATTTCAATAATTAGATTAACGGCATCTTGGTCTAAAACAGTGTCACGCTCCAAAACAATTTCATTACGCTCAATACTTACCACTTCACCTGTATCTTCATCCACAAAATCTTCTACCCAAGTTCTTAAAACACGGGCTGCTAATTTGCGACCAATTTGTTGCGTTAAAGTTTTTTTATCTGCTTTTACTTCATCTGCCATTCCAAATAATTCCAAAATATCTTTATCTGTTTCATACCCAATAGAACGAAGTAATGTAGTTACTGGGAATTTTTTCTTACGATCGATATAAGCAAACATGACATTGTTAATGTCAGTAGCAAATTCCATCCAGGCTCCTTTGAAAGGAATAACACGTGCAGAATAAATTTTTGTTCCGTTAGGATGTGTTGATTGACCAAAGAATACACCTGGTGAACGATGTAGTTGAGAAACTACCACACGCTCTGCACCGTTAATCACAAAGGTTCCTCTAGGAGTCATGTAAGGTATATTTCCTAAGAATACATCTTGTACGATTGTCTGAAAGTCAACGTGCTCCTCGTCGTTACAACTTAATCGCAATTTTGCTTTTAATGGCACTGCGTAAGTTAAACCACGTTCCATACATTCTTCAATGGTATAGCGAGGTGGATCGATAAAATAATCTAAGAATTCTAAAACGAAAATGTTACGTGTATCTGTGATAGGAAAATTTTCCTTAAACACACGGAACAATCCTTCCACATTTCTGCGGTCGGGCGTTGTTTCTAACTGAAAGAATTCTTTAAAAGATTCTAACTGAATGTCAAGTAAATCTGGTGCTTCGGCAACGTGTTTAATTTTACCAAAGTTGACTCTGTTGTTCAAGTTTGTTGTAGACATACGGTATTAACCAGGTTTTATTGAAGTATAATTTTTGGTAGAATATTCTCAAGTATAAGAATGCATAAAAACTATTTGTTACCAAAGAGTTCAAACACGGTACTATACGCCCAAAAATAAAGGATTGCAAAGTTAAAGAATTGGAAGGACTTATAAAAACAAATTTTATACCAAAAGCATTGATTTTGAGGAATTTTTGTGAAAAAATTTGAAAATAAGCAATATTGACATATTTTATTTTTTTATATTTGTATTTATTTGATTT
>CAZWTV010000176.1:0-2607 GCA_964637225.1 uncultured Sediminibacterium sp. | reverse complement strand
ATTAACAGAAGAACAATTTGATTCAATGATAAATGTCTCCTTAGGTATGAAACCGTTATGGGAGAATGCTTTAGGTCCTCAATGGGAAAGTATTATGACAAGAGAAAAATTAAGAGAACTTTATGGTAAGTTTTAATTTTCTACTTTGAGATAAATTGAAATTCTATTCAGCTTCTGCCACTACTTCTTTAACTTCTGGGATCATTCTTTTCATCATGCCTTCAATACCCGCTTTCAAGGTTACCATGCTTGACGGACAACCGCTGCAAGAACCTTGCAACATTAAATTTACAATTCCGTCATTATAACTTTTAAATTGAATAGCACCTCCATCCATTTCTACGGCAGGCTTCACATAATTTTCTAATAATTCTTTCACGCGTTTCACTACATCATCATCATCTGCATGAACAGCGTTACTAGCTTCTTGCTTCATTTTAGCAACCTCTTCTTCATTCACAACCACTCCACCATTTTCTAAATATTCTTTTAAAAAGGTTTTAATGGTAGGTATGACATCTTGCCAATCATCTTGTTCAGTATTTTTTGTAAGAGTTACAAAATTGCTAGCTATAAAAACACTTTTAATAAAAGGGAAACTAAATAATTCTTTAGCCAGGGGTGATGCAAAAGCAAGGCTTTCCTCGGCAATGTCTATACTTTTTCCAGGGTATAAAAGTTTATTAGCCACAAACTTCATGGTTTCTGGATTGGGAGTCATTTCGGTGTAAATACTAACAATGGTATTGCCTGTGGTAATCATAGTTTTAATTTTTAAATCTATCAAGTACAAAAATAATCAAAAAGGGTAGCAGCAAGTGGGCTTTGGCCTTTTTCAACCTTTATTTTTCCGATATCGAAAAAAACTAGGGCACTATACTCAGTTTGGCATAGTTAAGCATGATCTTTTTCTCCCCATTGTTATCAAAAAGAATAATTGCAATAGGGTTATGGGCAGAGCCCTCAATTTCTTTTATTACCCCAAAACCAAATTTTTGATGCTCCACTTTTGAACCTGCTTCTAAAACGGAGGGGTCACATGCTGTAAAATTAATGGATGGAATATGATTTTTATTTAAGGTATGGGGAGGCACTACAGGCATATAGCTTGGTGTTGCAGCCGTTGTTTTTTTACTTGATATTTTTTCTGATGAACCCCAATTAAAATTACTTCTAGTATTTGTTTTATCTATTTGCTCTTCTGGCATTTCTTCAATGAATCTACTAGGATCATTTTGTACTAATTGACCAAATCTATAACGCGTATTGGCATAGGTTAGCCATAAATGTTTTTTTGCTCTAGTTACTGCAACATAAAATAGTCTTCTTTCTTCTTCTAATTCTTCTCTTGTATTCACGCTCATACCACTAGGAAATAATGATTCTTCCAAGCCTACTAAAAACACACAGGCAAATTCTAATCCTTTAGCAGCATGTACTGTCATTAATTTCACAGTATCTTCATTACCGTTATCATTATCTGCATCTGTAATTAAAGTAATTTGTTGTAAGTAAGATCCTAAACTTTTATCCCCTAATTCACCATCATCATTACTGGGACTTTCTGTCCATTCTTTAATTGAGTTTAATAACTCTTGAATGTTTTCATAGCGCGCCAAACCTTCTGTAGACTTATCATTAAACAATTCTTTCACTAAATGGGTGTGCTTACCAACTTGTACAGCAACATCATAAGCATTATGTTTAGTGAGTTGATTTTGAAAATATTTAATCATCACCACAAACTCTTCAATTGCTGTAAGTGTTCCCGCTTTAAAACCAAAAGTTTTTGCTTTTTCTAATACTTCAAAAAAACTAATGTTTTGTTCACCCGCAATGACCAAACATTTTTCTATGGTAGTTTTTCCAATACCCCTTACTGGGTAATTAATGATTCTTTTTAAACCCTCCTCATCTTTAGTGTTTACAATAACACGTAAGTAGGCAATATAATCTTTCACTTCTTTTCTTTGATAGAAGCTAAGCCCACCATATATTTTATAAGCAATACCCGTTCTTCTTAAGCTTTCCTCAAAAGATCTACTTTGTGCATTGGTGCGATATAGAATTGCAAAGTCTTTATTGTAAAAATGATTTCTTAATTTATTTTCCTGGATGGTATCGGCTACCCATTTACCTTCATCATTATCCGTCGTTGTACGTACCAACTTAATTTTATCTCCTGCTTCATTTTCTGTCCATAATTCTTTTGGTATTTGACTAACATTATTTTTAATTACATGATTCGCTACACCAATAATAGATTGACTACTTCTGTAATTTTGCTCCAACTTTACCAGTTTTACATCGTCATAATCTTTTTGAAACTGTAATATATTTTCAATGGTAGCTCCTCTAAAACTATAAATACTTTGTGCGTCATCTCCCACCACACAAATATTTTCATGCACTGCTGCTAATAATTTTGCAATTTGATATTGCACCGGGTTGGTATCTTGATACTCATCAATTAATATATATTTAAACTTGTGTTGATATTTATGTAAGACGTCTGGAAAATTTTGTAATAGTTCATGCATTTTAAAAAGTAAATCATCAAAATCCATAGCTCCATTTTTAAAACATCTTGCTGCATAACTTGCATAG
>CAZWTV010000175.1:0-2636 GCA_964637225.1 uncultured Sediminibacterium sp. | reverse complement strand
AATCATTAACTATTTTTACAAAAATTTTATTTATGCCAGTATTTAATGATTTAAAATTAGACACAAAGTATCTTATCAATGAATTTGATGAGGACGTTACCTTATTGGTTGAGCCAATAATGAAATCTGATTTATGCGTTTTGGTATTAATTCATGAACATGTAGAAACCTTTATTTGGAAGAAATTGAATGATGAAATTTTTGAAATCATTGAGGAATTGAGTGATGAGAATTCAGAAGAGTATGATTCTTTATTTGAGAATGACTCTAAAATCTAATTTAAATCAACATTTATGAAAAAGTTTTTATTTGTAGTACAAATATTTTGTGCCATTAGTATGGTTTTATCTGCACAGAAAACTCCCCATTCCCATGCATTAGGTACAAGTTTGCAATTTCCAAATATTTTAGGTTATCAAACACTTAAGTGTGATTTTCATCAACATACAGTTTTCTCGGATGGAGAAGTTTGGCCAAGTATTAGAGTAAGAGAAGCCCTAATGGATAACTTAGATGTCATTTCTTTGACTGAACATTTAGAATATCAACCTCACCTAGGAGACATACCACATAAAGACAGAAACAGATCCTATCAGATAGCTGTTAAGGAAGCAAAAAACCACGAATTAATAATTGTAAAAGGTTCTGAAATAACTAGAGCAATGCCTCCTGGCCACAGTAATGCTGTTTTTATTGAAGATGCAAATAAGTTAATTGCTAATGATTATTTAGATGCATTTAAGGAAGCAAAAAATCAAACTGCATTTGTTTTTTGGAATCATCCTTATGAAACATCAAAAAATGACAATATTAGTTTTTTATATGAGGCTAATCAAAAGCTAATTGGAATTACGCAACTGGTATAAGGGCTGAACAAGTTTCAAATAATGGAGAAACCAATTCTATTAATACAGGTTTTTCAAACCATTATGTAAAGTTTTTTCCTACAGCTTATCTATCTTATAATTTTAATCAAAAAGAGGGTATTAAATTAAGTTATGGAAAAAGAATTAATAGGCCTAGTTTGGGGCAATTGAATCCATTTGTTGATATCACTGATATTTTAAGTCCCCACAGCGGTAACCCCAATTTATCTCCAGAAATGATTGATGCATTTGAGTTATCCTATAATAAAGGAACCACTAAAATAAATTTTACTGGTAATTTATTTTATAGACATTCTGTAAATGCTATAAGACCTTTTTATATTCAACAGGCCAATGGAGCCATTTTAAATAAACCCATTAATATTGGTAATACCGATAACTATGGGGTAGAGTCCCTCTTAAGTGGTAAACTTACTCTAAACTATGATTACAACTTAAGCGCCACAGTTTTTAAACAAAAATTCAATGGTGGTTATACTGCTAACGATGTAACCAATGAAGGTATTAATTGGAGTAGTAAGCTCATAAATAATATTAGTGTGAATACTTCAAGTAAGCTACAAGTTATTGCTAATTATATTTCACCTAAAACGACACCGCAGGGAGAATCTTTTGCACTTTATAACCTAGATCTTGGTTATCAAAAAAAGCTAGGTAAAACCAATTTTAAATTGAATTTTATAATTGTTGATGCCTTTAATACACTTAAAAGTGGCTATAATACTCAAACTTCAACTTTTTCAATTTATCGGGCACAAAAATCAGATACAAGAGCCTTTATGCTAACACTTGCTTATTCTTTCAAGTCGGCTTTAAAGGATAAAATGCTTGAAAATAAATTTAATGCAGAATACTAGTGCTGCATTTCAACTCCTTTTTTGGTTTTCAATAGCTTATAAGTGTATTAAAATTCTAATCTTTTATTCACTAATTTTTGTATTTTGAGTCTCAATATGAGGCTAGTTTTCACGTGCATATTTATTAGTGCTGCAATTTTTTTGAATGCACAAAGTAATTCTTATTTGAATGGAATTGTTATCAACGGATTTACAAAAGAGCCTATACCTTTTGCTACTTTGAGGTGGTCAATTCAAAAAACTGGTGTTACTACAGACAGTGCTGGAAGATTTAATATACAAAAATCATTCAATACAAAAGATACTTTATTATTAGATTATGTTGGATTTGAAACTCATAAGTATACTTTATCAGAATTGAAAAAAAATGAACTTTCACTTACGCTTGAAAAATTAAGTTTTAGAGAAGAAGCTACTGTAAAAACAAAATTTAATAAAGGCTTAAGGTGGTGGAAAATGGTGGTGGCAAATAAAAAAAATAATAACCCTTATCAATTTAATTATTATAGTTGTGAGTTGTATAATAAAATGGAATTAGACTTAAATAACGTAAATAAAAATAGTTTTAATAAAATTAATTTCCTAAGACCTTTTTCTTTTATTCTAGATAATATTGATAGTATTTCCGATGAAAAACCATTTTTACCCATTTTAGTATTAGAAAATTTATCACATTTTTACTATGCCAAAGATGCTCAAAATTCACGTGAGGTGGTTAAAGCTTCCCAGGTTTATGGTATAAACAATGACAATGTTTTACAATTAATTGCTGGAGTGAATCAAAAAGTAAATATTTACGAAAATTATATAAAACTTTTTAGTAAAGAATTTATAAGTCCTATTAGTGAATTTGCAGATAAGTTTTATAAATTCAGAGGAGCTGATACACAAT
>CAZWTV010000174.1:0-2675 GCA_964637225.1 uncultured Sediminibacterium sp. | reverse complement strand
GGCTTAGGAAATCAAATTGAAGGAGCCTATAATACAAGTAATAAAATTTTAGTAATTGAAGATTTAATTTCAACTGGGAAAAGTAGCTTGCAAGTAGTAGAGGTACTTAAAAACGCTGGCTTACATGTGGTGGGAATGGTATCTATTTTTAATTACGGGTTTACTTTAGCAGACGAAGCCTTTTCCAAAGCCGGAGTTAAATATTATTCTTTAACACAGTATGCCAATTTAATTGAACTTGCTGTTGAAAAAGGTGAGATAGATACACACACTCAAGAAATTCTAATGCAATGGAGGGAAAGTCCTAGTACTTGGAATAGATAAAAGTGCAAATTCAATGATGATATTTGGTCGAAGTGTTATTTTAACAGCGCCTCTTTTAAATTTAATTTTTGATTTGTTTCAAATGCGACAGGAACAGTTCTTGTAATCCATCCTTTGGAAATTGTAGCATTACCCTTTATACTAATTTTAAATGGTTTATTAAGTAAAAGGTCTACACTATTTTTTAATAATTGACTTAAATCTATTTCCATGGTTGCAGGTAATGAAAAATTAGCATTGGCGGTTATAGGATAGCTAGCATCTAAAGTATATTGTGTAAAAAATTGATCATTTAAATATATAGAACAATCTAATTTTTTTAAAACCAAATTAAAATGGTTAGGATTATAATAGGAAAAAGTGCTTACAAAAACATTTTTACCAAAACTGGCTTTTTCAATTTTTAAAGACTCTACCCCTTTGAATTCTAAATTTTTTGGTGTTACACAAGCACCTAAACATAATAAACTACATCCTACTAAAAATTGAAATAACTTCATTTAAAAATTTATATAAAATTATTAGTTAATTGCAAATTGTAAAAATATATTTACATAAGATACTTTTTATGCTTTTAATCGATTATCAATATTTTGGCAACATATGCTTTTTGGAAGTACTCCATCAACAGAAACAAGTCATTTTTGATGAGGCGGCTTTTCATACAAAAAGGAGTTTTAAAAATAGAATGGTAATATTAAGTGCACAAGGGCCATTGCACTTAAGCATACCATTAGTAGGGGGTAGAGATCAAAAAACTGCCATTAAAGATATTCGTATTGCTTATGATACGCCTTGGCTAGCTCAACATTATAAGGCTATTAAAACCTGTTATAAAAGAGCCCCTTATTTTGAATACTATGAAAAAGATATAGAAAATATCTATGCTAAAAAAAATGAGTTTTTAATAGATTTTTTAAACTCATGCCACGATTTTGTAAAAAAAGCAGTTAAAGGAAAATGGGAAATTCTCCCATGGGAGAAAAAATATTTGGACTCTTCCAATACAATAAAATTGCTTTCACCTTGGCAGCCTAATAATTTTTCTACATTCCCTGTAAAAAATAGATATCAGCAGGTTTTTACTACACCGTCAGGTTTCATGGATAATTTATGTATACTCGATTGGCTTTTCTGTGTCGGAGGAAAAGAAATTAGTAAACAATGGATCGATTAAATATTGAATCGTATTTGTAAGGATGTTTTTTTAGAAATTCTGCAGTCCACTTTTGAAACTGTTGCATTTGTTGCCACTGTTTACTATTTATAATATAATCCATCGCTTCTTTTTCATCTTCTGCTTTGGATAATAGATCATTTAAAATTTCTCTTTTTAATTGGTAGTTAGAATAAATAGCTTTCATTAATAACTTTTCAGCAACTTCCATTTCAACAGCTTCCTCATCTTCTTGATAACTTGCCCATTGAGTCTGAATTTCTCTTGTTTTAATCCATCCCAATGTTTTTGCTACCATCTCATCATAAGAGACATTTAACAAATTGCCTTTTCGATCTAATTCATTCATATCCAACATTGCTGTATTTTGATGATTGTGTTTTTCAAGTAAATGTTTATGTTTATGAATGGCTGAATAAATATGTGTAGGCTGAGGAGCTTGTATTCTATTTGAATTTACTTTTGTTACATAGGAAATAGGGGGCTGTTGTTTTACCTTAATAGTACTAGCTTTAGATAAGGGGGGTTTTTGAAAAGGAATAAAAAATAAAAGAAGAGCCAGACTTGAGGAAAATATAAGTTTGGAAAAATAGGCTCTATTAAATCGGTTTGTGGTGGTCAATGTTTTTACTCTATATAAAAGCTCATTTGGATAATTCAAAATTCCCATTGACCATGGTATAGCACTGAGGTTATAATTATTTTTATGTGATATACTATTGGCTATTTTATATAATGCATTTAGATAACTCAATTTATCTTTACTTGTAGCAATTACAAAATGATCACAGGCTATCTCTCTTTGAAGACTAATTTCTTTGTTAAATAAATAAGTAAAGGGATTAAAGAATAATACTAATTGAATTAATGTAACTATGGTGTTTATAAAATAATCATTTCTTTGAATATGGGCCCATTCGTGTAAAATAATACTTTCTAATTCTTTAATAGTTAACTGATTCACTAGCGCTATGGGTAATAAAATTATTGGCTCTATCCATCCAAAGCTAATGGGAGAGTAGAGGGTAGAGGAAATACCTAATTTTAATTTTTTGGATATAGCATTGTTAGAAACATTGTAAATACAGGCTTTATAGGTTTCTGATACACTAAAATCTGTGTTATTGACAAGCACAGAAAGATGATAAAATTGAAAAATAAATTTTAGAATTAA
>CAZWTV010000173.1:0-2717 GCA_964637225.1 uncultured Sediminibacterium sp. | reverse complement strand
AGAATAAAACAATTTGTATTTTAGCAGACATTTTAAAGCATGTACGATACCTCTACCATAAAGCATTTTTTATATTTAACAAGTGAATATTTAGCAAAGCCTCATGCTATTGAATTAGGCCCTTTAAAAGAATTACTAAAATTTCATGAATACCAATATTATGTAGCCAATGAGCCTTTTATAAGCGATTACCAATACGACCAATTATTTCAGCAATTAATTCAAATAGAATCGGCCAACACATCCTTAATTTCTATAGATTCTCCTAGCCAAAGAGTTGGAAATAGTTTAAATAATTCTTTTGAGACGGTAGCTCATTTAGTTCCTATGTTAAGCTTAGAGAATAGTTATAATGCTGAAGACTTATTTGATTTTGATCGAAAAGCTAAAGAAGGAGCACAAATTCAAGAAATTACTTATTGTATAGAGCCTAAATTTGATGGAGCTAGTATCTCATTAATTTACGAAAATAATTTACTAGTGCGCGCCTGTACAAGAGGCGATGGCGTAGAAGGAGAAGACATTACCAATAATATTAAACAAATTAGATCCATTCCCTTAAGTATACCATTACTTGAACATGGAATACAGCAAATAGAAATTAGAGGTGAAGTAATCATGAGTAAAAAGTCTTTTGCCGATTTCAATGAAAAACTAAGAAATAAGCAAATGGCTACACTAGCCAACCCACGCAATGCGGCAGCAGGTAGTTTAAGAATGAAAGATCCTAAAGAAGTGGCATCCAGAAATTTAGATGCTTTTATTTATCATATTAGTTACTATTTACCTACACCTAAAAAACTTCTTACACCTTTATTAAATTCACATAGTGGTTCTTTAGAATTACTTTGGAACTTAGGCTTTAAGTCTCCTCAAAAAGAAAAAAAATTAGTTAAGGGAATAGAAAAAGTGGTGAAATTTTGTAATGAATTTGAAGCAGAACGTGATGCACTTCCTTATGAAATTGACGGACTAGTTATTAAAGTAAATGATCTTGCCTTACAAGAAAAACTGGGTATGACATCACACCACCCCAGATGGGCAATTGCCTATAAATTTAAAGCTAGACAAGCCACTACAGTGTTGGAAGCAGTGGAATTTCAAGTGGGTAGAACAGGGGCAGTAACCCCTGTGGCTAAATTAAAACCGGTATCCTTAGCGGGAGTTACGATATCTAGTATATCCATGCATAACGAAGAATATATCAAAGAAAAAGATCTTAGATTAAAAGACACCGTAATTATTGAAAGAGCAGGTGATGTGATTCCTCAAATTGTACAATCTATACCAACATTGCGCACTGGAAAAGAAAAAATTATTCAATTCCCCTCTCATTGTCCTATTTGTAATTCATTATTAAAAAAAGAAGATGCAGAAGCAGTATGGAGATGTAATAGCCCATTTTGTACTGCTCAAATTATTGAGCGAATTATTCATTTCGTAAGTAAAGACGCAATGGATATTAAAAGTTTTGGTGAAGCCAACATTAGAAAGTTTTATGAATTAGGTATTGTAACTACTATACCTTCCATTTATCAACTCGATTATTCTAAAATAGAAGCCTTAGAAGGTTTTGGTAAAAAAAGTATTGAAAATTTAATGGAAGCCATTGAGGCCTCCAAAAGACAACCCTTGTATCGATTAATTTATGCCTTAGGTATTCGATTTGTAGGTGAAACAACAGCTAAAACCATTGCAAGTCACCTTCAACATATATTAGAATTAAAAAACTATACCCAAGAACAGTTACAAGGTTTTGAAGATGTAGGTGTTAAAGTAGCTAATAGTATTTATCAATTTTTTCATGAGCCTAAAAATATTGAGCTAATTGAAAAATTAGAAAATTTAGGATTGAATATGATTCAAACCAACACTACAGCAGCAGATGGAAATTTAACAGGTCTAAACTTTTTGTTTACTGGAACCCTAACTCAATTGAAACGTTCCAAAGCAGAAGCCATGGTGGAATCTAAAGGGGGGCACATTCTCACAGGAGTAAGCAGTAAACTCAATTACCTTGTAGTGGGTGAAGAGGCAGGAAGCAAATTAGAAAAAGCAAAAAAAATTGCTTCTATTAAAATTATCTCCGAAGCCGAGTTTTTGGAATTAATAAATAATTAAGAAATAATTCCTTTATGAAGAAGATGCTCTGCAATTTGAATGGCATTAGTAGCTGCACCTTTACGAAGGTTATCACTCACAATCCACATATTTAAGGTTTTTGGCTGAGTTTCATCTCTACGTAAACGTCCTACAAATACTTCGTCTTTTTCATGTGCCCATAATGGCATAGGATATAGCTGCTCTTGATCGTTTTGTTGAACAATAACACCAGGTGCAGTTGATAGTAAATTAATAACTTCTGTTAACTCAAACTCATTTTCAAATTCCACATTCACGCTTTCGCTGTGTCCTCCCATCACAGGAATACGAACGGTAGTAGCAGTTACTTTAATAGTGTCATCTTGCATAATTTTACAAGTTTCTTTTACCATTTTCATTTCTTCTTTGGTATATCCATTTTCCAAGAAAATATCTATTTGAGGTATGGCATTTAAGTCTATGGTATATTTATAAGCCATTGTATCGGCAGGCAGTGTTTTACCTTTTCTTTCTTCCATTAATTGGTCTACCGCTTTTTTTCCAGTGCCAGTAACACGTTGATAAGTACTGACTACAACTCTTTTAATTGTATATTTTTTATGTAGAGGTTGTAA
>CAZWTV010000172.1:0-2728 GCA_964637225.1 uncultured Sediminibacterium sp. | reverse complement strand
GCATTTTCAACCTCATAATAACCCTGCTTATACCATTTTGTTCTAGCTACCAGAGCCATTATTTGTCTTTGAACTAAAGCCTTATTTTTTTCGATGGCTTTTAAAGATTGCTTTTGCTGGCTAGTGGCAAATGCATTTAAGGCTTTCCAATAATCATAGCCTTGATATTGCTTTAAAAATTCAGTGGGGCTTACAATGCTATTCATTGCTGCTTTATTTTTCAAATACCATTGAAAGACAAATTCATTTAATAAATTCTTTTCCCATAAGACAGAAAAGCTAGTATCCAATCCAATATTTTTTTCACTCACCCATTTATCTGGATAAATACCACCGCCTCCATACACAATATGACCCTTAGGAGTCTTATACTTTTCTCCTTTATAACTTGAATCCTTTATACCCATTGCATCATCGTGCATTCTGCTGATAAAATCATTCTCATAGGCTTGTTTTCCTTTTTCATAAGGTCTTTGAATATTTCTACCCAAGGGTGTATAATATTTGGCAGTAGTTAATCGTAAAGCACCTCCATTTGATAAATTAAATTGTTGTTGCACTAAGCCTTTACCAAAAGAACGCCTACCTATTATTGTGGCTCGATCCCAATCTTGCAGGGCACCTGCTAATACTTCACTAGCGGAAGCAGAGGTTTCGTCCATAAGAATGGAGACAGGGCCTTGTTCAAATAAACCTTCTCTCTTACTAAAATAATCTACTCTGGGGGAATGGCTGCCTTGCGTATATACAATTAACTTATTACCACTTAATAATTCATCTGCAATGGCTACCGCCTCAGAGAGTAACCCGCCACCATTACCTCGTAAATCTATCACTAAAGATTGTATACCTTTTTGAACCAAAGAATCTAAGGCTTGCATAAATGCCTCGTAAGTTCTATCTGCGAATTTGTTAATTTTGATATATCCCACATGCTCACTTATCCTATAGGATGCATCTATAGAAGATACAGGCACATTATCTCTTTGTATATTTATTATGCTCAACTTACCTTCCCTAAGTACATGCAATTTCACTTCTGTATTCGAGGGTCCTTTAATTTTCTTTCTAATCTCTTCTGCCTCCCATTTTTTTCCTGATAATTGAATGCTATCGTTGAGTTTTAATAATATATCTCCCATTGCTAGACCCGCTTTGGCAGCTGGCCCATCTTTCATTACAAAAGAAACAAAAATACTATCTCTAAACTGCATAAACTCAATCCCAATTCCTTTGAAATTAGATTGCAATTGTTCATTCACCTCTACTACATCAGAAGGCGGTATGTATACTGAATGAGGATCTAATTCAGCTAAAAAATTATTTGCTAAATGATTTTGAATGCTATCATTCTCTATTTTATCAACATATTTGGATTGAATTAATTGTATAATTTCTTGCATGGGATCTTTGGCACTCGATTGCAAAAAATTAGCAGCTAAATTTCCTTTTAAATAGAGTCCTATAATAATACCCATTATCACCAAAAAAGCATAAAATAATGGGCTTGTCCAATTCGTTTTATTTTTTTCCTGCATACTAGAATTATTCGGGCTAAAATTACACTAAAAAAAGGCTAATTTCACAGCAGATTACAATCTATGAGTAAGAATTATATTATTGCAGATAGTGGCGCTACCAAATGTCAGTGGACAATTGTTCAATCGAATAAAGCCTCTACCATTCAAAGTATAGGTATTAGTCCTTATTTTTTAAGCACCATAGAAATTCAGGCACTCGTTGAAAAAACTTTTAAAAATAAAATAAAGCCAGATAAAATAGAGGCTGTTTATTTTTATGGCACTGGTTTAAGCAATAGTCAAAATGTGACACATTTAAAAAAAGCTTTAAAAGCAGTTTTCACTAAAGCTAAATTAGATATACAAACCGATTTAGTAGCAGCTGCAAGAGCAACTTGTCAACATTCAAAAGGAGTTGCTTGCATTTTAGGTACAGGTTCCAATACAGGTTTTTATAATGGTAAAAAAATTACTAAAAATAGTCCCGGCCTGGGTTATGTTTTGGGAGACGAAGGCAGTGGATCCTACTTAGGCAAAAAAGTAATTCAATACTATTTGTACAAAACTTTTGATGAAGATATTATGTCTAGGTTTGAAAAGAAATTTTGTACTACCAAAGATGAAATTTTAAATAAAGTATATAAACAACCCTCTCCCAATAGATACTTGGCAAAATTCACTGAACTTTTAATAGAAAATAGAGGACATTATATGATTGAAAATATTATTGAAGATGGATTAAACGATTTTTTCTACGCACATATTAATAAAATGAATGAAGCTTGGCTGTATCCTATACATTTTGTGGGCAGTGTAGCTTATGGCTTTAAAGACGTCATACAACAACTTGCCACAAGTTATGAGTTGGAGTTAGGATCTATTGTTAAATCTCCCATGCAAGGTCTTATGGCTTATCATCAGAAAAATAAATAGTAAAGTTTTAGTTGGACCCTAATTTATGCATAACATTGAGCCTCATTATCATTGGCGTCATTTATACATGGCGGAAGAAGACCCCAAGTCAATATTTTTTGGTAGAACTTATAGTGAATTTGAATTTTCACAAACAGTATATAATTATTACATACATCCTCAATGGGATGACTTTGGTAGTAAAACATTATATATAAAAATTCTTTTTGTTGATTATGATACGAAATTTGCCATCATAGAAATGATTGGAGAATGGAATGATGCCATTGAAAATG
>CAZWTV010000171.1:0-2770 GCA_964637225.1 uncultured Sediminibacterium sp. | reverse complement strand
TTCAACCATCTTTTTAAAAGATTCAAAAATGGTAATATTTTTATTATTTGTTTTCATAACTTGAAGAGTCTTAATTTCTTTTTTTGTCTACCTTTTTTATTAATATCAATCATATTCAAAAAGTGAAAAAATAAATGTAATTTGTTATTTCCTATTAAGGATTGCAATAGTCACAAAATTGCGGATCCTCTACTTTTTTATGATGAGGGAAAAGTTTTTCACTTTCATGACCACACTTTTTACATCCGTATATTTCCATTTTTATAGCTTTGGTTGGCATGGAGCACAATGCACAGGGCAGACCCGTTAGGTACCTTGTTGTAATAAAACCAGGAGATCCACATTGAGGGCATTTGGATGCCAAAGCTTCAATTAATAGTTGGGTAGTTTCTTCAATTACTTTCATACGTGTAGGATTGTGCATAGCCCTCATATCAGTTTCAACTTGCACTTCTCCATATTTTTCAATAAAAATTTTAAAATGGTAAAGTAAACTTTCCTTTGTATTGATATCTTTTATGATATCTGTATTGTCATTAGAACTTTTTCTTAAGATTACTGCATGGCTAGGAAAATGAATTGCATTTAAATATTTTTCTAAATCGTCTTCATTTTTAATAATTCTACTAGAAAAATTTGTTTCTCTAGATATTTTTTTAACAGCAATTTCTAAATCTAATTTTTTATCAATTAATATCATAAATTCTTCGTTAGCAGGTACAAAATAAAGGGTAGGGTGCGGGCCAAAGGATCCTTCACTGGCCACCCCTAAATCATATCCATAAGTATTCATTGCAGTCAAACACTTCATTCTAGCCGTTTCTAGAGGTGATAAAGTACGATCTATTTCACCTGAAAAAGTTCCAAAAGTATCTGTATCAAAATTTTCTGTAACCTTACATTGTACCCCTAAAGCCTTTTCTAAATGTTTAGCAATTACAATTTCTTTATGATGCTTTGTTGCAATAAGTAAGTTTCTACCTTCAAACATTTTAAAATTTTATACTGTTTTAATTTTTATATCTGAGTCAATTTTAAAATTTTCATTTTTATGTAATTGCACATATTCTAAAAATAAAACTCTCGCTTTTCTTAATTCATCAATTCTCTTTTGTATATCTTGATCTTTTTCTTTTGACTTAATTAAATTTCTAAAGCTATTTAGCTCGTTAAATTTTATTTTTTTATCAATTAAAGAAAGTATAATCTCTACAGTATCTGCTTTATTAAATAGACCATCAATTAATGTAAGTGTGTGTTCATTTTTTATCATCTTAGGTTGCATTGACTAATTAAGTATTATTTTTTTATTGTCCTTGTCCAAGTGAATATGCGGCTTTCCCATCGAATTCATATAAATTTTCAGTCTTAACAACATCTATTTTATGTGAATTCGCTTTTTCTAAAAGTTGAATGATGGTATTCTTAGATAATATTTCGCCATCTTTGGTTTTAAATCTACATCTCCAATGATCAGTACAAAAAGTTTCTTTGAAGCCTTCTGGCCATACTTTGATACCTCTATTTGTAATCATAGATAATTGAGCGTTTTCGCAACTCAACTCATTCACTAAACCAGCTAATGTATTGGGATCTTCACCTTTCCAGTGCAAGAATAAGTCAACACCTACTAAATCTTTTTTCAATGAATTTTTTCTTACATATTTAGGCAAATGGAGCCTGCTATTGTTTTTATATGATACTTTTTGAAAATGAGTAGGTGTTTCATTTAAGTTTTTAATTATAGCTTCTGCAAATTCAATGGTGCCAACAGCTTTTTTACTTACACCTTCCTTAAATATATCATAAGTATGAATGCCATCTTCAATAGTTTTTAGCCATGCATTGTGTACTTTCTCTGCAACTTCGGTTTGACCAATATGATTAAGCATCATAATTGCCCCATGCAATAATCCAGAGGGATTGGCTACATTTTGACCGGCTCTTTTAGGTGCTGAGCCATGTATTGCTTCAAACATTGCACATTCTTCTCCTATATTCGCAGATCCTGCTAATCCAACAGAGCCTGTTATTTGTGCGGCCACATCCGATAATACATCTCCATATAAATTGGGCATTACAATTACATCAAAATCCTCTGGTGTATCTGCAAGTTTTGCAGCTCCAATATCAATAATCCAGTGTTCATTGATAATGTTAGGATATTCGGCTGCAATTTCATTGAATACTTTATGAAACAGTCCGTCAGTTTGTTTCATAATATTATCCTTGGTAAAACAGGTTACTTTTTTGCGCCCATATTGTTTTGCATATTCAAATGCATATCTTACAATTTTCTCGCATCCTGGTCTACTAATTAGTTTTAGGCATTGTACAACTTCGTCAGTTTGTTGATGTTCTATCCCAGCATATAAATCTTCTTCATTTTCTCTAACAATCACTACATCCATTTTCGGATGCTTAGTTTTGACATAAGGGTGAAGACTTGAGCAAGGTCTAATATTGGCATACAAACCTAAAAATTTGCGGGTGGTAACATTTAAGCTTTTGTATCCACCTCCTTGTGGGGTAGTGATGGGCGCTTTCAAAAAAACCTTATTTTTTCTGATGGTATCCCAGGAAGCAGCAGCAATGCCTGAGGTATTCCCAGCTAAATATACTTTCTCTCCAACTTCAATTTCGTCAATTTCAATGTCTGCTCCTGCCGCTAATATTACTTTTAATGTGGCATCCATAATTTCTGGGCCGATCCCGTCGCCTTTGGCAACTGTAATTCTTTGTTTCATATGTTTTTTAATTTATGTGGCAA
>CAZWTV010000170.1:0-2778 GCA_964637225.1 uncultured Sediminibacterium sp. | reverse complement strand
GTTAACGCCAAAAAATTCAATGGGGTTAACGGTTTCTAGATTGATGATGGTTTCTGTCAATGTGGTTACATTTAAGGGTTAGTATTTAATTTTCATCGTCCTAATATAAATTTAATTAGGCCCAAAGAAAATAACAAGTATTAAATACGCACATATGTTAATTACTTGATTTGATAATATAGGCTTAATGATTTGATAAAATAAGGTAACCTCTTGTAAATTTGAATTACTTCAAAATTATAATTGCTTTAAAGTTGCAATCATGGAAATGGGGTCTGCCGCTTTAAAAACAGTCGTGCCTGCAACAAGTACATCGGCACCCGCCTTTCTTAGCGCTTCAGCATTGCTTGTATCTACGCCTCCATCAATTTCAATTAGTGCAGAACTAGCGGCTTTTTGAATCATATCTTTTAATGCGGTCACTTTTTCGTAGGTTGTTTCAATGAACTTTTGTCCTCCAAATCCCGGATATACACTCATTACACAAACTAGATCAATGTCTTTAATATAGGGGGCAAGCACATTTACATTTGTATTTGGATTAATAGCCACGCCTGCTTTCATGCCTTCTGCCTTAATTTGAGATAAAGTTGTCTTTAGAGAAGGGCATGCTTCATAGTGTACAGTTAAAATATCGGCACCTGCTTTTTTAAAAGCTGTAATATATTTTTCTGGAGAGACAATCATTAAATGAACATCACATACTTTGGTAGTTGCTTTTCTTATTTGTTCAATAACGGGTAGTCCAAAACTAATATTGGGAACAACACTTCCATCCATTACGTCTAAATGAAACCATGCTGCCTCACTTTTATTCAGCATTGTGCAAGCGTTGCCGAGTTCTAAAAAATTTGCAGCAAGAAGGGAAGGTGCAATAATAGCCATAGAATTATTTGTACAAAGGTCTAATTTTTAAATGATTTTGCCATGATTATATCTAACAAAAATGACAGAATGGTGACAAATAAATGTATTATACTCATATAAAATTGACCAGTTTGCTGCAAATAGTATTTACTTTTGCAAATAATTATTTTTTATATGAAATCATTTGCAACTCTATTTATTTTTATTGTTTGCTTAACTCAAATAAAAGCACAAGATTCTGTATTATTTGCAGGAGAAACACATTTTAAAAATATTATACAATTAACAAATGGGGGAGACAATGCGGAAGCTTATTGGAGTTTTGATAGTAAAAGAGTCACTTTTCAAAGAACGAATCCAAAAGAAAATATTAATTGTGATCAAATATTCATGGGTTTAGTACCCACTCAATTAGGAGAACCATTTACCTATAAACCTATCAGTGGTGGTAAAGGCAGAACCACTTGTTCTTATTTCACTAAAGATGGTGCTCATATTATTTATGCATCTACCAAAAATGGGGGAGAAGATTGTCCTCCAGCAGTAGATCGTGCCAAATATGGCAATAAATACATCTGGCCTTTATATGCTAGTTATGATATTTTTATTGCAGACACTAACGGAAAAAATGAAAAGCAACTTACCCATAGTCCGGGTTATGATGCCGAAGCTACTTTATCTTATGACGGTAAAAAAATGATTTATTGCAGTGTCAAAGAGGGTGATTTGGATTTATATGTAATGGATTTAACAACCAAAAAAGAAATTAAAGTAACCAATACTTTAGGTTATGATGGAGGTGCATGGTTTAGTCCGGATGGGAAAAAAATTGTTTGGAGAGCAAGTCGTCCCTCAACACCTGCTGAAATTGAAGAGTATAAAACTTTATTAATAGATGGCTTAGTAGCACCCACACAAATGGAAGTATGGATTGCGAATGCCGATGGATCTAATGCAAAGCAAATCACACACTTAGGTCAGGCCAATTGGGCCCCTAATTTTACTCCTGACGGAAAACATATTATTTTCTGCAGCAACCATGAATATAAAAGAGGTTTTCCTTTCAATATGTATTTGATGGATTTGGATGGAAATAATTTGGAGAAAATAAGTAGAGATAAAGGTTTTGATGCTTTTCCTATGTTTAGCCCCGATGGAAAAAGAATTCTTTTTTCCTCCAATAGAAATAATGGAGGTACCAGAGATACCAATTTATTTGTGGCAGATTGGGTGAATTAGTGCGTTTAATTTTTTATATTAGCTGAAGGAATTTGAATCTTTCACAATATTAAAAATTGTAATATGAATACAGGTTTACTGCATTTACATAATTTACTCAGATGGGTTATTTTAATTACCCTCTTATTATCTATTGTGAAACTCATTAGTGGAGGAAATGCCCTAAAAACCAGCAAAATTTTACTTATTAGTGCCCATACCACACTGGTTTTGGGTTTATACCAATATTTTTTTGGACCTCTAGGGTATAAGTTAATAAGCACCTCAACAGGAGGAATGAAAGATGTTATGAAAGATGCTGTCAGCCGATTTTGGGCTGTGGAGCATATAAGTTCCATGATTATAGCCATTGCTCTCATTACCATTGGACATATTCGTCTTAAAAAAGGGGGAAAAGCCAGTTTAACTGCTACATTTTATCTCATAGCATTGCTTCTCATTTTGTCTGCAATTCCTTGGCCTTTTAGAGAGGGTATTGGTAGACCCTGGTTTCCTGGATTGGGTTCATAATAAGGTTTTGTTCAAATTTTTTGAATTGTCAGTCATTTATTATCTAAATTATTGATTTTCAATATACTTATCAGTAGAACGACTTGATCTGCTTTTATTTTCCCCATTTTGCAATATTTAGCCTTGAATTTTTCATAATTCCATTCATTTCCATATCTTTGC
>CAZWTV010000169.1:0-2827 GCA_964637225.1 uncultured Sediminibacterium sp. | reverse complement strand
ATCCGGGACTTCCGGTCGCCGCCATGAGGTGCGAGATTTTTTTGCCCAAAAAATCGGATTTTTAATAAAATTTTATTTTATTGATAATCAATACAATATAAAAATAAAATAGACTTTATATTTCTGTTAATTGGACTTTTACATCTCTTTTTTGAATTATAAAATGTCTTTTTTGTCTTAAAATTCAACACAGCATACTTTTCTTGTTTCTTTGGCAGTAGACTAATACATTTCTAACTTAATTTTATACCTATTCTCTATACATTTTAGTTGTGTCATAAGTCAATTTATCTTTTAATTATTAGGATAATATGAATACAGTTTTAAACTTATAATAATATTAAATTTTTTAAGTAGTTGTATTGTATTATAAGCATTTTTACTATATTTAAGAAAGTAATTAATCTTACTATTTTATATGAAAAAAAATATTTTTTTAACCCTTATATTACAATTAATTATTCAGGTTGGATTTTCTCAGAATTATAATCCTAATGAAAGAGGTAATTTTTTTGTTTCTAATTATGAAAGATCTTTTTTAAATACCATTGCTGGTAATTGGGCTATATTTCAAGATCAAAACGGGGTAATGTATATTGGTAATACCGCTGATGGTATTTTAACATATGATGGCCAAAAAATAAGACATGTTTTGAATGAACATAACACACAAACAAAAGGATTAGCAAGAGCCATAATTACAGATTCAAAAAATTTAATTTATTCAATAATAGGTGAGGAATTTGGTTATATAGAAAAAAACAAATTCGGGGAGGATGTTTTTATTTCTTTATCTAAAAATTTACCACAAGGTCAAGAGGTTAATTCAACCCTTTGGTCTGCTGGTGTAATTAATGACACAGTAATTTTTCAATCAGAAAAAGCAGTATATATATACAAGTATAAAAAATTAATAAAAGTTCAAAAATTTGATAATATTCTTCATACTGTAAACATTAATAAAAATGGAGCATTTTTAAGAATTTGGAATAAAGGACTTTATAAATTTATTGATGGAGAATTTAAGTTGTTGCCTGCAACTACAGAGATATTTTCAAATAATAGAATTGATGAACAGTATGCCTTAAGTAATGGAGATAATTTATTGGTTTCTAGAAATGTTGGATTATGGGTTCTTAAAAAAGATGGATCGCTTTCAAAATCTAAAACACAAGAAGTAGATCAATTTGTTAAAGATTATGAATCCTATCAGGGCGGTGAAAAATTACAAAATAATATTATACCTATTTCTACAACAAAAAATGGTTTAATTTTTATTGATGAAAATTTACAAATAAAATCTATAATTAATACAAATAATGGATTAACCTCTTCCTATATTACTTCTTTTATTCAAGACCGTTCTGGAGACGTTTGGGGAAGTAGTACAAATATATTTAGATTAAATTTTGATACCACAATTACTTATTACTCTTCATTGAATAATTTAAAAGGTTCAGTGGGTGTTATATCAAGAATTAATGGAAATCTTTACGTTAGAACCAATACTGAATTGTATCAGTTAATACCTTCAAAAAATGTTTTTGAAAATGTAAAATTTCAATCACAAAATGTAAAAGAATTACCTGGTTCTTCAAAAAGTATACTACCTTATAAAGACCAAATAATAACCACCAATAATTATACAATTAAGTCTACAAAAAATAATGTAACCAAAGTTATTAGTCCTATTTATAGATCAAGAGTTACTATAATTTCAAAAATTAATTCTAATTTAATATTTACATCAAACTATGTCGCAGGGTTATTATTACACGAATATGTTAATGGCAATTGGAGAGAAATTAAAATAAAATCTAAAAATAATCAACCTTGTTTTGATTTGAATGAAGTTAATCCTGGACAAATTATCCTAACTACAAGAAATGGAGTATATAAATATACTTATAACACAGATGGTCAAGGAGAATTTACAAAATTAGAAAGAGATAAGTCTTTTCTAAAAAATGAAGAACTTGATTTAAGAATTATTAATGACTCCGTAAACCTATTATTAGATTCGTTGCATAACGTTTATAAACTTGATCTAGTTAATAATAAATTAAAATTCACTGGATTAAATATATATGATATCGTTGGAGATAATCAGTGGCGATATACCTACAATAAAGAATCACACAATGGATGGATGTTAACTAGTAAAGGGCTATATAAAGTACAATTTAATTTTAAAGATGGTTTCGTTTTAAAACAGTATCCCTTTTATAAAGTTGGATTATCAGAAATCTCAAGTGGCATATTGGCTGAAGGTAAAGGCGAAAACGAAATATTATGGATAGGATCACAAGACGAAAAAGTATACCGTTTTTTCCCAGAACTGGCTTTAAAAGAAAAGCATCAAAATTATACAGCTATAATAAGAGCCATTTTTGCAAATGGTCAAAAAGCGCCTATACAACCGGAAAAATTTTCATTTAATCAAAATAATTTAACTTTTGAAGTAGCTTATCCCGTTTATGGTAACGAAACCAAAACAACATTTAGTTATTGGCTAGAAGGTCAAGATAGTACATGGACTCCATTTATATCTGAATTTAGAAAAGAGTACACCAATTTACATGAAGGTAATTATACATTACATGTGAGAGCAAAAGATGCAAGTGGAGAAATTTCAAACGAAGCCAATCTTAATTTTAAAATATCACCACCTTGGTATAGAACTATATGGGCTTATTTAATTTATCTATTAACTCTGATTTACTGTTTTATACTTTTTGGAAAATATCAAGCAAAAAAATCTTTTTTAAAGGCTGAGAATGAGCGAAAGAATTCTGAGTTAGCGGCAGCAAAGGATTTACAAGAAAGG
>CAZWTV010000168.1:0-2846 GCA_964637225.1 uncultured Sediminibacterium sp. | reverse complement strand
ACCTGAAACTGCTGCTGAATAATGATTTTAATACATTATTATATAAGGCAAGACTCACCGTCTTGCCTTTTTAATGTTAAAAAGTTATTATGGAAAAGTAAAAAATTGTTTCTTTTTTTGCATAACTAACATTTATATCTCCAATGAGCGCACAACCAGCAATTTTAGTTTTAGCCGATGGGCATGTTTTTCACGGACAAGCTTTTGGTAAAATTGGTACCACTACCGGGGAAATATGTTTTAATACAGGTATGACAGGTTATCAAGAAGTATTTACCGATCCTAGTTACACCGGCCAAATTATAATTATGAATAATGTGCATGTGGGCAATTACGGTGTAAGAAAAACAGATGTGGAAAGTAAGTCTGTTAAAATTCATGGATTAATTGGACGCAACTTAGAAGAAAAATACAGCCGTTTATTGGCGGATGGTAATTTGAATGAATATTTAATTGCCAACAATATAGTATCAATTGAAGGCTTAGATACCCGAGCATTGGTAACACATGTTCGAACTACAGGAGCTATGAATTGTATCATATCTTCAGAAATTCTTGATGTTGATGTATTAAAAGCAAAACTTGCTAAAGTACCAAGTATGGACGGTTTAGAATTGGCAAGCTCAGTGAGTACCCATGAAATTTATGAGTTAGGAGATACTAGTTCAACTATTAAAGTTGCCGTTTTAGATTTTGGAGTAAAACAAAATATTCTACAATGCATGGTGGATAGAGGAGTTCATGTAAGAGTACATCCTGCTAAAACTAATTTTGCTACTTTGAAAGCTTTTAATCCAACTGGTTATTTTTTATCTAACGGACCTGGAGATCCAGCTCCTATGGATTATGCAATAAAAACTATAAAAGAAATTTTACAAGAAAAAAAACCTTTATTTGGAATTTGCTTAGGGCATCAATTATTAGCTTTAGCCAACGATATTCCCACTTTTAAAATGCACCATGGACATCGTGGTTTGAACCATCCTGTTAAAAATGTAATTACAGGCTTATGTGAAATTACGACTCAGAATCATGGCTTTGGTGTAGATCCTGAAGCTGTGCGTAAACACCCCAATGTGATTGTATCTCATGTGAATTTGAATGACGATTCAATAGAAGGGATTAAATTAAAAGATCGTCCGGCTTTCAGTGTACAATATCATCCAGAAGCTACACCAGGTCCTCATGATAGCAGATATTTATTTGATGATTTCGTATCTTTAATGAAATCCAACTAATACCTATATCTTATGTTAGAATTAGCAATTATTAATGGTCCTAATTTAAATCTTCTTGGAAAAAGGGAAACTGATGTATATGGACATGCTAGTTTTGAAGAATTTTTGGAACAATTAAAAAATGAATTTCCGTCGGTTAGCTTTACTTATTTTCAAAGTAATATAGAAGGAGAAATTGTAGAAGCCATTCAAATGCACGGCTTTAACAAAGCGGGTATCATTTTAAATCCTGCTGCTTACACCCACACTTCTATAGCTATTGGCGATGCAGTAGCTGCCATTAAAACACCTGTTATAGAGGTACATATTAGTAATGTTCACTCAAGAGAAGATTTCAGAAAAATTTCACACGTGTCAGCCAAATCGGTAGGTTCTATTATTGGCCTTGGATTAAAAGGCTATGCCCTTGCTACTGAATGGTTTATTGCTAAAGCCGGCACTATTCAATAAGTTTTCATACATTTATTGGTTAATAGTCAACTATGGCACAATATCAGAAAAGACTCTGGTGGCTAATTGGCATTTCAGTATTTGCTAAAATTTTTGTTTCCTATTTTTTGGAACTAGGAAATGATGAAGTGTATTATTACACTTATGCTTTACAACCCGATTGGAATCATTTTGATCACCCACCCATGGTAGGTTGGCTCATTCGTATTTTCACTATTAATTTACATTGGCTTTCTACATTAAGTATGCGCTTGGGTAGTATATTTTGTGCAGCACTTACGACTGTGGTTATTTTTGAATCGGGCACTTTACTAAAAAATGAAAAAGCGGGATGGATCGCTGCCCTAATGTACACTTTGTCTATTTATACAAGTATTATAGCAGGATTATTTATCATGCCCGACAGCCCTCAGCTATTATTTTTTTCTTTAAGTATATATATGATGATATACTGGGTTGTAAAGCCACATGTATTCACTTTATTGGATTGGGTTGTTTTAGGTTTATTTATAGGTTTGGCCACATTAAGTAAAATACATGGTTTGTATCTTTGGATAGGATTTGGTTTGTATATTATTTTTAATCAGGTAGAGAATCTAAAAGAAAAAAATTGCTATATAGCCATTTTAATTACTGTTTTGTGCATTATTCCTATTGTATATTGGAATTATCAAAACGATTTTATTACTTATCGTTTCCACTCTAAAAGGGTCATGCATACTGGTATCTCTTTTTCAAATTTCATTACACAAATAACAGGAGAATTTTTTTATCAAAATCCGTTAGTATATATAGCCATTATCATTGCTTTATGGAGGTCTAAGAAAGTTAAATTTCAAGCAAAGTCTGCTAAGGCCATAAATTTACTGCTTTGGTTAAGTCTTCCATTGCTGTTTGTTTTTTGGACAATCTCCTTGTTCAATGCCACTTTACCTCATTGGACTGGCCCTGCTTTTATACCTTTAATATTAATAGCAAGTGTTTATTGGGCGTCGTATTCAAGAAAAATAATTCCCGTGGTATTACAATTTGCCATTGGGTTTGTGTTAATATTGGTCTTAGGATTTATAAGTGTTGTTAAATTTTATCCCCAACAACTAGGTTCTGAAAAGCTTGAAAATTTAGGAGAATACAATCCCATAAATGATGGCACTGGTT
>CAZWTV010000167.1:0-2902 GCA_964637225.1 uncultured Sediminibacterium sp. | reverse complement strand
ATTAGAAGCAGAATGTTTTTTTACCACTAAACCCGACATATCCGCAAATGTGCTGTTATGGGCTGGGATTTTCTGTAATCAGTAACTATCTACAAGCACCCCAAATCCTTCCTTGATTATCAATTACCCCTTGTAAGTTTCCATAACCATCGTATTGTGCATTAAATTTCATAGAAGGTAATCCAGCATTTTTACCTGTAAAACTTATAGTCAATATCATTGCTGGACCATAAACGCCTTCATCTTGAAGTGTCCATTTTCCAACAACTGTTTTAATCAAAGAACCACTGAGATTGTATTGTTGGTATGTAACATTGTGTGCTCCTCCATCATCTAAACCTAATTGGTATTTTCCGTTTATATTAGTATAGCAATAATATCTATAGTCTAATTTCATACTAGAAATTTCTTGAATAGATTTTTCAAGTGAAGAGTGAACTTCATTGTAAGCTTGAATATTAAGTTCGTTCCCTTCATATCTCCAAAATCTTGCATTTTCAATATCGCCTAATTCCTCATATATTTCTTCAATTATGCCCATAACATTCCTCTTATCATATGTAGGATTTTTACCATTGCTCTGAAGAGTTAAACATTTCTTAGCATCATTTAGAGCACCATTATAATCCTTTAATTTATTTTTTTTAAGTCTTGCTCGCTTTTCATATAAGAAAAATAAAGATGCTTTTTCTTTATCGTATTCGTTAAATGAGCTTGTATTAACTGGCATTAGCTCAATAAGTCTATTTAATATTTCTACTGCGAGCCTAGGCTCTGTTTCATCATATTGATAAATTTTAGAAAGCAACTCTTTGAATTGAACTTCCTTTGTTGAAGAATTGCTTTTGAGGATTGCATCAAAACTGGATTTTTCAATTTTCTTTTGTTCCTGTATTTTTTTGCTTTCAATATTCAGTAGTTTGATTAATTCCAAAGAATCTATAACAGTTGTAGCGCTACCATCTTTGACGCATCTAACAGACAAGCCATATCCAGGGCTGCAACTATTTTTGCCAACATTATCATTTATATAGTGTAAACTGCGATACCATATCTTACAATTTTCAGGGTCAATTAAGTCTCCTTTAGCAATTGATGAACTCCACCAAAGACCATAGTTTCCGCCGCTAATGCCATTCCTACCTATAAAGTGGTGAGTATAACTTTGCTCATTTGGGTCATATTCATAATAACCACCTGGATACCCATTAAACAAACTTGAATTATCACCATTTGCTGCTTTTTCATAGTAATCATCCCATCCGTTAGTACTTTTCATTTTTTCTCCTGCTGCATTTGGTATGTTTGCACCACCTAATGCGGTAGCTTGAATAGAATTTATAAGAACATCCCATTCTTTATCACTAGGTATGTGCCAACCTTTCGGCGCTAAACCTCGTTGGTCTATTACGGCATAGTAGTTATATATTTTTCCGTATTTGGGGTCTTCTTTATATTCGAAATTATAATAGCACCAAGCAGGTTGTTTATTCGCACATAATTGATTCCATTGTGTTCTACTTTTCGCTTGTCTTATACCTTCACCATTCTGAAATGTTACAACATTTAAATTTTCTGACATCCAGACTTGATTGCCTATTTTAACCTCATTAATTGTTTGAGCGCTTGCAAATGAAAAATAGATTATTGAAATGGTTAATAAAAATGATTGTCTCATGTGTTTTTTTTTAATTTTATTCCTACTCTTATGGATTTTCAGATTACTCCCTGTTTTTAAAGTTGTTTTCGTGTCTCAACTTTTTTATTTTTCTTTTTTGTCACTTTGGGTGGTCAGCCCATTGGCTTTCGCAGACCATCTTGTTTTTTAAACTTGCCCATAACGGTCACGTATTGGCGATGGTGGGGCATTTGAAAAACACCTGCCCAACATTTGCACAAAAGTTAGATAGAAGCACAAACGTTGAATTTATAACTGTCAGCCCCACTATTGCCAATACGATGTTGTGTGTTCGTTCTTTTTTCATTTAAATTGTTTAATATTCATCTCTACAAAGATTTCAGTCGAGTATTGACTTCCGTGCCTAAAGTATTTAAGAACTCGTCCAAGCGGATTGGTTGCACCACCATTTGGTAAAGCTAAAACTACGCTATATGTAGCACCGTCTTTAGGAAATCCAGCAAGCTCTGGTTTTGTCCAATGCCCACCAACCTGCCTTCTAATTACTTCACCAATATAGGCACCAAATGCCATTATCTCATTTTCTGCAAGTTTTTCATCGCTTCCCTCGGACCTGAGCTTCTCTATTAATGCGTCAATTAACTTTACACTTGATACACTATAGTCAAGTTTCAATTCTGGTGGAAGAATTTTACTCATATGGATGACCAAGTCCTCTGACATTTGAGCAACGTCTTTATTAATTTGCCCAATTTCGGTGTTGCCTTCTTTTTGGTTGTTCTTAAATAATTTATCGAATATTCCCATTATGTTCGTTTTTTAAGTTACTACAAAGTAAAATTGCACCTTGGCATTGTTCGATTGTAAACATTCCAAAATGTGTATATTCTAACTCAAGTTGCATCGCATTTGAAAGCCATTTATAAGCAGCTTTTTGGTTCCTAAAGTATCTATTTTCACCTTTCCATAAAGGGTCAAAAGCCTCGTGTCCTTTAATTTTCCAAGTTCTTAATTCTTTGTCTGCAAGGCGTCCTAAAGACCTTTTGTCTTTTTTGTAAGTCCCTACGTAATGGTCAGAATTATTGATGCATTTAAAATACATACCACCATAGGTTGAATTTTGTCCATAGATATCCTTGTCTGAAACTAAAATGGTTTCACACTTACAATATGGACATATTTGTCCAGCTAATATTTTATTTAAGTCGACCATAGAATGACACACAACGTCAGACTGTGAATTTACTATCCACAATTTAAATG
>CAZWTV010000166.1:0-2957 GCA_964637225.1 uncultured Sediminibacterium sp. | reverse complement strand
ATGTTGGGAAAAGCACTCTTTTTAATCGTTTATTAGAGGAGCGCAAAGCCATTGTGGACGACATAAGTGGAGTTACTCGAGATCGCCAATATGGAGTTACTGAATGGGCAGGTAAAAGCTTTAATGTTATTGATACAGGCGGTTTTGTACCTGACTCACGAGATATGTTTGAAATTGAAATTCGAAAACAAGTTAAAATTGCTATAGAAGAGGCAAATGCTATCATTTTTATGGTAGATGCAGCGGTTGGTTTAACCGATTTGGATGCTTCTATGGCTGACATACTCAGAAGAAGTACAAAACCAGTTTATGTTTGTATTAACAAAGTAGACAACTCTACTCGTGCACTAGAAGGTACCGAATTTTATGGAATGGGTTTTGAACATAATTTTTTCATAAGTTCTATATCTGGAACAGGTACAGGAGAACTTTTAGATGCCGTTACCTCTGACATTAAACAAATAGATATTATAAGTGAGAATGAAGAGTTAGAAGAGGGCAAACCAGAAGAGGTAGCCTTACCTAAAATAGCTATCATGGGCCAGCCTAATGTAGGTAAATCTAGTTTGTTAAATGCAATGATAGGTCAGGAAAGAACTATTGTAAGTGATATTGCCGGTACCACAAGAGATACCATTCACACACATTACAATATGTTTCAAAAGGAATTTATTTTAATTGATACTGCTGGAATTCGTCGTAAGAATAAAGAAAAAGATGATTTAGAATTTTACTCAATTATTAGGGCCATCAAAGCAATGGATGAGGCCGATGTATGTCTACTAGTAATAGATGCTACAAAAGGAGTTACTGCTCAAGATTTAACCATATTTAGTTTAGCTTCAAAAAAAGGGAAGGGTATTGTAGTTTTGATTAACAAGTGGGATTTAATTGACAAGCAGAACAATACAGCTCGGGATTATGAAAAAGTAGTCAAGGAAAAACTAGCACCTTTTACAGATGTGCCCGTTTTATTCATATCTGCTATTGAGAAAATTCGCATATTCAAAGCCATAGAACTTGCATTAGAAGTATATGAGAATAAACAACGTAAGATACCTACTTCCATTCTGAATGAGATCATGTTGAAAGCGATACAAAAATACCAAGCGCCTGTAGTAAGGGGGCATATTATTAAAATTAAGTTCGTATCCCAGCTTCCTACCAAAGTGCCAAGTTTTGCCTTTTTTACCAATTTCCCCGATGATATTAAGACTCCTTATCGTAACTACCTTGAAAATCAATTAAGAGCGCATTTTAACTTTAACGGGGTACCCCTTAGGGTATATTTCAGAAAAAAATAATGTTAAAATTTGGCTTTTTTGAGGGGTATGTCTATCTTCGCCAACGTATTTTTGATACTAAACTTAAAAAAACCAAAAATGAAAAAAGTTATCGCAATCTTCGCTATCGCTGCATTAGCTGCATGTGGTGGTGCTTCTACAGAAGCTAAAACTGATACAGCTGCTGCTGCTACAGTGGATACTGCAAAAGCTGCTACAGTTGATACAGCTGCTGCTGCTACAACTGATACTACAGTTAAAGCAAAGTAATTCAGAAGTTAATACAACTTCTTGCAAGAAGGTCCTTCCCAATTATATTGGGGAGGATTTTTTTTATGCTCCATGGGCAAATTAAATATTAGTTTGGCATTAATATTGTCTTATTAGCTTACAACTTAGACTAGTCTCATTAGTCAAGTTATTATGACATTTTGACTTTAATTTAAAAAGAATAGACAGTGAATAAGACGATTTTATTTAAAGGGGAAGAAGATAACGAGTTTATACCTTTATTTTCTTTTAATGAGCAGGGGGATGAAAATGAACCAGAAATGGTCATTGATGATCTATTGCCCATACTTCCACTAAGAAATACAGTTTTATTTCCAGGTGTGGTGATTCCTATTACAGTAGGCAGAGATAAGAGTATTCAAGCGGTGAAAGCCTCTTATGGAAAGGATAAATTAATTGGGGTGGTTTCTCAGAAAAATGGAAATATTGAGGATCCTACTCCATCCGATTTATGTCAAATTGGTACAGTTGCAAAAATCATTAAAATGATTAAAATGCAAGATGGGGGTACCACTATAATAATTCAAGGGAAAAAGAGATTTGAATTATTGGAGATGAAAGAGGAAGATCCTTTTTTTAAAGCTAGTGTTAAAGTGTTAATGGAACAGAAAGTAGAAAAAGAAAATCAGAATTTCCAAGCTTACTTATCTACGATTAAAGATTTAGCTACTCAAATTATTCAGTTGTCTCCTAATTTTCCTTCAGAGGCTGTGATGATACTTAAGAATATTGAAAGTCCTTTATTTCTCATCAACTTTGTAAGTAGTAACTTAAGTGTAGAGGTAAATGATAAACAGGCTCTTTTAGAACAACATAATATTATACTAAAGGCAGAAAAATTAATTCAATTTTTACAACAAGAATTACAATTTGTAGAATTAAAAAATAAGGTAGCCAATAAGACAAGAACTGAAATTGATAAGCAACAAAGAGACTATTTTTTACAACAGCAATTAAAGAGCATCAAAGATGAATTAGGGGGCGATCCTAATGAGCGTGAAGTGGCCGAGATGAAAAAGAAAGCAGAAGGTAAGAAGTGGCCAGAAGCTGCAAAAAAGTTATTTCAAAATGGGCTAGAAAAATTAGAGCGCATGCATCCCAGCACGCCCGACTATTCTGTGGTGTATAACCATTTAGACTTATTATTAGACTTACCATGGGAGCAATACACTTCAGATAATTACGATTTAAAAAATGCTAAAAAAGTTTTAGATGCCGACCATTATGGAATGGTGAAAATAAAAAATAGAATTTTAGAATATTTAGCAGTACTAAAAATAAAGGGCGATATGAAAAGCCCTATTTTATGTTTTTTAGGCCCTCCAGGAATTGGTAAAACATCTTTAGGAAAATCAATTGCCCATGCTATTGGTAGAAAATATA
>CAZWTV010000165.1:0-3005 GCA_964637225.1 uncultured Sediminibacterium sp. | reverse complement strand
AATAGTATATTTTTTGTTGCTCTATTTTCCTTACCAATTCAAGCAAATTTTTGAGAACCAAATTTTATAAATTTGTAAAGCGTTACCACCATTTACAATAAAACCAATAATAAAATGGAATATTTTTTAGGTTTTTAAATCAGGTCACTCCAATTCCACCCCTTCACTTCCATTCATCCCTGTTTACACTTAAAAAACTCAAAACTTGGCCCAAACTTGGCAGAGATTTAGCCCAAACCTTTGATAATGTTGCTTTTCCGCTATGAGCCCACCAGGGCATGATCCTGGGAGTCTCTGTTTATGAGGGTTGATTTTAGTCTTATTTTAAGTAACTTTATAGTCAATTCCGAATATGAATATTGCACCAGTTTTACATAAAGCAAAACTCAAGTCATTCGACGAAAAAATGAATGATTTGAATTATTGGTTAGAACAACCTTTGGTAAAAAGGCTTGAAGCGGTGACATTTTTAATATCACAAACAGTAGATCTTAAAACTACCAGAATGGATAAAACGCATGTAGTAAGAAGAAAACTGAAAGCATGACTTTAGCCCAAGATTTTGAAGACTTTGTTAAACTACTTAATAAACACCAGGTTGATTATATGGTGGTTGGTGGATACGCGTTAGCATTTCATGGTAAACCAAGACACACAGGCGATTTAGATATTTGGATTAATAGTTCAGAAACGAATGCAGAAAAATTAGTACTTGCCATAAAAGAATTCGGATTAGCAAGTTTAGGATTAACAAAATCTGATTTTATGCAAGCCGGTTATGTTACACAAATTGGATGCCCACCACTTAGAATTGACATTCTGAATACCATTGAGGGGTAAAATTTGAAGATGCTTTCCCAAATAAATTACTTGTAGATGTAAATGGGATTGAAGTTAAGTATATAGGCTTAAAAGAATTTATAGAGAACAAAACCGCGTCAGGAAGAAGTCAGGATATTGCTGATTTGAAAGAGATTAAGAAGTTAAATAAATAGTTAATCAACACCCCCTGTTTTCCCTCAAAAAAACAAAAATCTGACTGTGATATCCCTTAATACTAATTTACTTTACTTAAAATTGATTTTGCATATGGATCAAATTGATAGAAATCTTTTTCAATAAATTTATTACCTGTTCTTATAAAAACAGTTTTTTTCTTCATAAATCCTGGATTATCTGCACTGTTTCTATATCCGATGTCTTTTTTTCCATCTCCATCAAAATCAAAGTAAATAATTTCAGGTTTCCAATTGAAATCATCAACTCTATTTGTATTTATTGTGAATTGAAAATATGTATTGTCTACAATAAAGTTTCCATTGCTTTGTTGTAAATAAACAAATGGTGTCCAATTTCTATAATTTGGATTATGAGAAATTGTGATTATATCTAGTAATCCATCTCCATTTAAATCGTCAAAACAAGCGTCTTCAACACCTGTAGAAGTTGTAGGGTCAAAATCTGGTAAAGTAATTACACTTGAATTATTAAACTTGCCTCCGCCCAAATTTAATAAAACTTTATTATGTTTGGGTGTTGGCATTGAATTGGGGTCCTCGCTAAATGATATAATATCATTTTTGCCATCTTTGTTTATATCGAAAATTTTAAACCTATGACCCCCAGCGCAATACTTTGCCTTTTCTCCAAAACTATTATCACTTATTTTGCCGAAATTTGATTCATCATAAATGAAAGTTGCATGATTCTGAAGTGTGAAATATGGTGAAGAAACAATACCCCAATAAATAAACATATTATTATTGCTTGACATAACCATATCTGGTAATCCATCTCCATTTAAATCACCGATTGCTATTCCTTCTTTTGTACCAGCAATCGAAACTTTTTTATCAATCATCAGAACTGAGTCGAATTCATTTGTTATAATTGATTTCAAATCATACCCTCCATTACCGTCACTTATAACAATTCTTATTGGTTCTATATTTGATCCTGTTGAATTACTTTCATCACCCATATCTGAAATTACAAAATCAACATAATTATCATTATTGAGAAAAACTGGTATTGTTTTACCCTTATTTCTTCCAAATTCCGTAAAAGATTTATCATTAAATAAATTTTTATCATCAAAATTTTTAGTAGTAGGATTCCAAATTAAAAATGAAAATTTTGCTTGTGTTTGTATGTAAAATTGTCCGGGATTAAAAATATCAACATATCCATCATTATTTAAATCACCATAAGCAAAGCCATCAAAAAACGTTCCATAATTTGTTCTATTGACTCCCTTTTGATAGGCTGCAATCATTAGATCTCCCATTACTCCTGTATTTGTCCAATAATTTGTACCAAGCTGTCTTGCATTAATAGCAACCTTGTATCCCATGAATCTATTAAGTGGGTTATTTACAATTGAAATTGATTTATTTTGTGTATTGCTACTAGTTGATTTAGATGCTACATTTATATATAATGAGTAGTTGCCAGTATTTTTAAAACCTGGTATGTTAAGATTTAGTGTTGATTGAGATAATGAGGTATCAAGCTTATAAATTTGTTTTGAACTATCTGTCCATGTTGCAGTAATAGAATATATAAGACCAGCACTTGGTAATTTTGAAGACACTGATATTGTTAGAGGTAAAGTATCAGCTACATTATAGGTACCAGTATCAAGATTGGTTGTGAATTTAATAGCTTCTTCTTGAACAATAGTAACAGGAGGTGTTGTAGTAGTTGTTTCTGTTTTAGTACAACTGTAAATAAATAATATTCCCAAAGCAAAGATTAATCTTTTCATTGATTTAAGTTTTAATCTATCCTTTGGGGTTACCAAATATAAGGTATATAATACTTTTAATCAGGTTCCAACAATTCCACTCCTTCACCTACATTCACCCCTGTTTACCCTCCAAAAACTCAAAACCTGGCACCGATCTGGCACAAAAGAAAAAACCACCTATGAAAGGAATCATAAGTGGCTGATTTTCAAGTGGGCCCACCAGGGCATGATCCTGGGACCCCCTGATTATGAGGGT
>CAZWTV010000164.1:0-3074 GCA_964637225.1 uncultured Sediminibacterium sp. | reverse complement strand
GCATTTTCCGAAACAAATAATCCTCCATCTTTATTCTCAATTAAAGCATATAATTTATCGGTATTCGATTTTGCAACTGCTATAGCTGTAATACCCCAAACACCTTTTGGAAAACCTTTATTTGTTTTTATAGATGTCCAAGTTTCTCCACCATCTGTACTTTTAAATAAGCCAGAACCTTCTCCTCCACTTTCTAAACTATGAGGTGTTCGAATTAATTGCCAAGTGCCGGCATATAAAATATCAGGATTACTTGGATCAATAACTAAATCACTTGCTCCAGTTTGCTCATTCACATACAAGACTTTTTTCCAAGTTTGACCTCCATCAATACTTTTAAATACACCTCTAGTGTCATTTGGTCCAAATAAATGCCCCATAGCGGCTACCCAAATAATGTCTGGATTTTTTGGATGTACTACAATTCTTACAATATGTCTTGCCTCTTTCAAACCTATATTTTTCCATGTCTTACCTTCATCTATTGATTTCCACATTCCTCCCAAACCTTCACTTACATTACCCCTCATACTATTTTCTCCTTCTCCAACATAAACTATAGATTCATTAGAAGCTGCTATTGCAATTGCGCCAATAGAGCCTCCAAAGAAACCATCAGAAATATTTTTCCAATTATTTCCCGCATCTATTGTTTTCCATACACCACCACCAGTGGCACCCATATAAAATGTATTTATATCTGTATAGGAACCCACGGCTGCAGCAGCTCTTCCACCTCTAAAAGGACCAATGAGTCTGAAATTTTGAGACTTGATGATAGGATCTTGTTCTATGCTATTATTAGCAATGGGTGCTACCATTTTTTTCTTCTGCGCCTGCGCACTTGAACAGAACCATAAAGAAAATAAAGACAACACCATTAATAAAAACTTTTTCATACTATTTTTTTTAATGTTTTATAACTAGAAAAGTAAAACCCTTAATTTTCACTAAGGGCCTTACTGTTTTATTTTATTTAATCGTTTCGTAATCTTTAAATTTTTTAATAGGAGTAGCTTCTACTAGTTTTCTAAAATTGGCCCAATCCTTACTAAAAAATTCATTGGCTTTTGTCACAACATTTTGAATCACTGTCGCAGCTTCTTCTAATTTTCTTTCTTCTTGTTCACCTGGCATAGTATTCTTAGCAGTAACTAACATACTTGCGTCTCTAATAATACCAATAGGCGTAATAACTGCAACAGTGCCATAGCCTTGTTTTTCTTGTTTCTTACCCATAATATATTCACGCAAATTCTTGGCTTTTTCAGTAATTTTTTTATGTGCCGCATTTAAAGAATCAATGCCTTTATCTTTTTTATCTTTCCATTCAGCTTTTAACTCAATTAACAATGCATCCACTTCATCTAATTGATCCATAACATTATTAAATTTATCTGCACTAGGTTGATATTTTTCCATTAAGGCATCTTGCTTTTTTACAACATCTGTTCTATCTGTCAATCTAGGATCATCTTTTACTTCTATCCACATCGAATCTTTTTTGTTATTAGCACTCACAACCACTTTATACTTTCCTGCAAGAACGGCTCTACCTCTATATTCTCTTTCTTCCTCTGGATCAGAAGAAGCTTCTTCTACCATTCTTCTTCCTCTACCTCCCCCTCCAACTTTTGACATACCTGCTGCTCTTTTTCCTTTTTGTTCAAAGCCCCAGTATTGTCTATTAAATCCTGAGTCTACTTTGAAGGTTAAATTTCTTATAACTGAATCTTGAGTATTTTTTATTTGAAGCTTCACTTTTTTAACACTATCCATTACATAAATAGTGAAAGGATAGCCTGAGGGTCTATTCTCTGCATCATACATTCCCCAAGTACTCCATTCATAGGTTGCGTTTTTATAAGAGGCGTTTATTACTGCATTAGGTGCCGATACAAAAAAATTAGGAGCAACCCCTTTATCATGTGCTAGCTTACGAAGCGGTTTGATATCATCTAATACCCATAATGCACGCCCAAAAGTGGCAATAGCTAAATCGGCTTCTCTTTCTTGTATTGCAAAATCATAAGTAGACACAGAAGGGTAACCATTTTTCCATTGCTGAAAACTTTCAGCATTATCTAAACTTACATACATACCTTGTTCTGTACCTACAAAAAATAAATTAGGCTCGGCAATATCTTGAATAATAGATAATGCATAGCCTGTAACCTTTGCATTACTTAATATATTGGTCCATGTTTTACCAAAGTCGGTGGATCTAAAAATATAAGGTGTAAAGTCACCTTGTCTATAATTATTGGCAACCACAAATACTTCATTTGCATTATAAGTGGAGGTTCTAATTTGTGGAATCCAAGCACCTTTAGGAAGACCTGTAATATTGCCTGTCATATTGGTCCAAGTGGCACCTCCATTGGTAGTCATTTGCACATTGCCATCATCGGTTCCGATCCAAATTAAATCTTTTTGAACAGATGAAGGAGCAATGGTAATAATGGTACAATGATTTTCTGCACCAGTGATATCAATACTAAGACCACCGTTGTTAGTTTGATCAATTTTCACACTATCATTGGTAGTTAAGTCTGGAGAGATCAATTTCCAGGCAGCTCCTTTATTAGTACTCTTATGTAAAAATTGAGAACCAAAATAAATTGTTTTTTTATCAAAAGGATCTTGAGCTATAGCTGCATTCCAGTTAAAACGTAATAAAGTTTTTGCATCTGGTGCAGGTGGTTGTATATAAGAACTTTCACCTGTAGCCGTATTATATCTTCCTACAGATCCTCCTTGGCTCATGGCATAGACCCAATTGGCATCTTCCTGATCAGGCATCACATCAAATCCATCACCGCCCCATAAATTATCCCAATAAAAATTTTTAAGCCCCCCTCGAGTATAAGCATATGCAGGTCCTCTCCAAGATCCATTGTCTTGCATACCTCCCATAACATGATAAGGAATTTCATTATCTACATTTACATGATAAACTTGGCCAACAGGAATTTTTTCATCAAACATCCATGTTTTACCACCATCACTAGTAATACCTATTCCACCATCATTTCCATCTACCATAAATTTATTGTCTGTAGGATGAATCCAAA
>CAZWTV010000163.1:0-3105 GCA_964637225.1 uncultured Sediminibacterium sp. | reverse complement strand
ATATCTTAGACAAAATGTTCAAGGACACCGGCCATCAAAATGCTTATTTCCCTTTATTTGTTCCTAAATCACTTTTTGAAGCGGAAGAAAAAAATGCGGAAGGCTTTGCTAAAGAATGTGCAGTGGTTACGCATTATAGATTAATTGCTGACCCTAATAATAAAGGAAAATTAATGGTTGATCCGGAAGCGAAATTAGAAGAAGAATTAATTGTTCGTCCAACGAGTGAGGCCATTATTTGGAATACTTATAAAACTTGGATTCAATCTTATCGTGATTTACCCATTTTAGTTAATCAATGGGCCAACGTTGTAAGATGGGAAATGCGTACGCGTTTATTTTTACGTACTGCTGAATTTTTATGGCAAGAAGGACATACTGCTCACGCTTCCTCACAAGAAGCCATTGCAGAAACAAAACAAATGTTGAATGTATATGCCGATTTTGTAGAAAATTGGATGGCAGTACCGGTATTAAAAGGTGTGAAAACGGCAAATGAGCGATTTGCTGGCGCTGAAGATACTTATTGTATAGAAGCTTTAATGCAAGATGGAAAAGCATTACAAGCGGGCACTTCACACTTCTTAGGCCAAAATTTTGCTAAAGCATTTGATGTTAAGTTTAGTGATCAGAATAATAAACAAGAATATGTGTGGGCTACAAGTTGGGGGGTTAGTACAAGATTAATTGGAGGACTAGTTATGACACATAGTGATGATGAGGGATTAGTATTACCTCCAAAAATTGCACCCATACAAGTAGTTATTGTACCAATTTATAAAGGCGAAGAGCAAAAGCAATTATTGGACGAAAAAGTCGCGGATATATTAACATCTTTTAAAGCTGTAGGAATTAGAGCTAAATATGATAATTCAGATCATGCTAGACCAGGGTGGAAATTTGCAGAATATGAATTAAAAGGAGTGCCTATTCGAATAGCTATAGGGCCACGCGATTTGGAGAATAAGCAAGTTGAATTAGCGCGTCGTGATACTAAAGAAAAAACCATTGTTAGTATGGAATCTTTAAGCACCAAAGTTGAAAAATTGTTGGTGGAGATTCAAAATAATTTATTTGAGCGTGCTAGAAAATACAGAGATGAACATATAACTAAAGTTGATACCTGGGATGAGTTCATACAAATTTTAGATACTAAGGGAGGATTTATTTCAGCTCATTGGGATGGAAGTGCTGAAACAGAAGATAAAATTAAAGAATTAGCCAAAGCCACCATTCGTTGCATACCATTAGATAATCCTTTAGAAAATGGTAAATGTGTTTTAACGGGTAATCCCTCTTCGCAACGTGTTTTATTTGCAAGGGCGTATTAATTGATAAGTTTCTCTTTTATTAAATTATTTAGATGAAACAAAAGCCAATACCTGACGCACTTTTGCCTTTTTTAGAGGGCAGGTTATTATTCATTGATAAACCTTATGGATGGACATCATTTGATATAGTAAAAAAAGTACGTTATTTAACTAAAGTCATGAAAGTGGGACATGCTGGCACTTTAGATCCACTTGCCACTGGCCTTCTTATAATAGGAACAGGCAGGTATACAAAATCTATGGATGCTTATAGAGGAATGCAAAAAGAATATACAGGTACCATGGTGCTTGGTGCCACGACACCTACCTATGATTTAGAATCTGAGCCCGAGAATTTTAAAAGTATAGAAGGGTTAACAAATGAAATAATTCAAAAAGCAAGGTTGCCATTTATTGGTGAAATTTTTCAAATTCCTCCTTCACATTCAGCTATTAAAAAAGAGGGTAGAAGATTGTATGAGTCTGCAAGATTAGGTATTGAAGTAAAAGCAGATCCAAGAAAAGTAATTATTGAAAGTTTTGAAATTACTAAAATAGAACCACCCCATATACATTTCAAAGTAATTTGTTCCACTGGAACTTATATAAGAAGTTTGGTGAAAGATTTTGGAGAATCTTTGAAAGTAGGCGCTTATATGAGTTCACTTAGAAGAACCCGCATTGGGGAGTTTACGGTAGATAAAGCACAACTTTGGCAAGACCTGGAAACGCAAGTGAAAGCTTTATTAGAAGGGTAATCCAATACCAAATTGTAATGCATAATTATTTACTTTGGTACCATTGGGTTTTACTTCTGACCATTTCAAATTATGTATATCCATCCAGCCATCATTTTGCAATCTAGTGGGATCTTTCATTTTGAGTGCATAATCAATTCTAATAATGAAATAATTAAAATCCATTCTAATTCCGGTACCCACGGCTACCGCGATATCTTTATATAATCTATCCAATTTGAAACCTGCTAAGGGGTCAGAGGCTGTTTCTCTAATATTCCAAATGTTTCCAATATCTGTGAAAACAGCCGATCCAATTTTATAAGAGCCCCATTGGAATAAAGGAAATCTGTATTCTAAGTTAGTTTCTAATTGTAAATCACCAAATCTATCAAAGCTTTGACTTCTTTTGCTGGTATCATAAAACTGAGAGCTGCCCAAACCTAATTGTCTTAATCCCCAAGCACGCATACTGTAGGGTCCTCCAGCAGTGAATTGTTTAAAGAAAGGAAGTTGTCCTTTTAATACTGGATCATTACTATAATTATTACCCCAACCTCCCATAAAACGCCAAGCTAATTCTGTGAAAGAGTATTTATAAACTTTTCTAATCTCTAACTCTGCTTTTATATACCTGTAAATACTAGAGGAAGCCCCATTGAATAATCCAGTAAGGCCACCTGCTTCTTCTATACCAAATCTCAAGTAATTGTTTTGATTGGGACTTTGTAAAGAAGTGCCTGTGTGTAAAAAATTAAAAGTTTGACTTATGACATTTCCTTCATTAAATGAAGAGCGCAAAAATGGATTTAATAATAATAAGCTATCAAGTTTTGAAAACTTATTGAGATGATAAAGTTCAATATTGATGGGCTTATAGGTCCAGGTATTTTCTGAACCATTTTTGTTTTTCTTCATTTCATATCCCCAATTGGTAGTAAAAGATTTTAAATTATAATAATTCAATCTATTTATATATGCCCCATTGATTGAAAATGTGGTTCTGGTTTTGTTGATGTTATCATTTCTTTTAGCTATTAAGGGTGCTATTAGGTTAG
>CAZWTV010000162.1:0-3182 GCA_964637225.1 uncultured Sediminibacterium sp. | reverse complement strand
TATTATGTTTTTAAATTCTTTATAATTATAATCAATCTCTTGTCTTATTTTTTTTAATTCTGGAGCCATGGGCATCCAATATCCTCCTGCAATAAAGCAAGCACCGGGCTCCAAATGAAAATAATAACCAGCACAATCTATTTTTTTAGCGCCTTTACTAAAACTTGCTCCAAAATTAGTTTTATAGGGGTCTTTATTTTTACTAAACCTCACATCTCTGTTAATTCTAAAAACACATTGTTTAGGCTCTAAGAATTGAAGTGTAGTATCTTTTAATTTCAAGCCATCTAACACTTCTGCAACAAAAACTAAATAGTCTTGTTTTGCATTTTCATACTTATCTCTATTTTTATCAAACCATTCTTTGTAATTATTTTTTTTAAGTGCTTTTAAAAATTGCAAAGTAGAAGGCTGCATCATTGTTATTTTTTGGATGTATAATTTCCTAAATTTAATATAAGATTTTTACATATTTTAAAAATAAAATACTTTGGTTACAAAAAAACCGACGTAAATTTGTCCTTCAAATTAATACCCTATGGCGAATACAAAATCATATGCAGCATTAAGTGCCACAACCCCTTTAGAAGCATACAGCTTTGATAGAAGACCTCTTGGAGATAATGATGTGCAAGTAGAAATTTTATATTGTGGAGTATGTCATTCCGATTTACATCAAGCCAAAAATGAATGGGGCGGCTCCCTATATCCAATGGTGCCTGGACATGAAATTGTTGGAAAAGTAACTGCAGTAGGTAAAGCTGTTACCCAATTTAAGATAGGAGATTTAGCTGGTGTAGGTGTTATGGTAGATAGTTGTAGAACTTGTAAGAATTGTCAAGAAAACTTAGAACAATATTGTGCAGAAGGTATGACAGGTACTTACAATGCAAAAGAAAGAAATGGTAATGGTATTACTATGGGAGGTTACTCTACTCAAATTGTAGTGGACCAAAGATATACCTTACATATTTCAAGTAAATTAAATTTAGCTGCAGTGGCACCTTTACTGTGCGCTGGAATTACCACCTATTCTCCTTTAGTTTTTGCCGGTGTCAAAAAAGGTATGAAAGTTGCCATTGTGGGTTTGGGAGGACTAGGACATATGGGTGTTAAGTTTGCAGTTTCCTTTGGAGCAGAAGTTACAGTGATAAGCACTTCTCCCTCTAAAGAAGCAGATGCAAAAAAATTAGGTGCTACACATTTTTTAGTAAGTACCGATACAGAAGCTATGAAAAAATACAATAGCTACTTTGATGTTATATTAGATGCTATATCCGCCAATCACGATTTTACTACTTATTTAAATTTATTAGCAACCAACGGAAAATTAATGGTTGTGGGACTTCCCATTGAATCACCTAAGGTTCAACCCTTTTCATTAATTACTAACAGAAGAAGTGTTATTGGATCTTGTATTGGTGGTATGAAAGAAACTCAAGAAATGTTAGACTATTGTGCAGAACACAATATTGTCTCTGATATAGAAATTATACCAATGCAGGCAATCAATGAAGCTTATGAGAGAATGTTAAAAGGAGATGTAAAATATCGTTTTGTAATTGATTTAGCTAGCTTGAAAAGTTAATTTTACAACATAAATTATTTAACTATTTTTCTTGGGAGGAAGTGCAAAAGCAACTGCTTCATGTGTAAAATTACCATTATGTGCCCCATCACAAAATGGCTTGTTTTTACTTAGTCCACAACGGCAAAGCCCTATGACTTCTCTACCTGCTAAGTCATATTTATTGCCACTTCGGTCTTCAATGGAAAAGTCCCCTTCAATTTTCAATGACCCATTATTATTAATCGTAATTTTTGTAGGCATAAAATATAATTTATTACTAAAATTAAGCATTCTTCTTCAATTCAAATAGTTTGAATGTAAATAAGTAGTTTAAATTTTCTTTACATTAAACAAATGATACAAAAATGAGTTTTTACAAGTAATTTTACACAAGCTTATAGCTTCATTGAACCCTATAATGTAACTTAGAAATGAAAGGATTTCACTTTAAAACCTACGAAGCACCTGAACAATCACCTTTTGATAAACTATTTGAAATATTCAAGGAGCTTATTGTGCATACCTCTGGGGATTTTGATGAAGCAATCAGTTGGTTACGTGAATTAGATGTAGAATACAAATTAACAGACGAGAAATATACGATTGATGATTTTATTGAAGATTTAAAAAAGAAAGGTTATATCAAACAAGAAATAGTGGAGGATGGCCAAGGTGAAACTAAAATAACAGCTAAAACAGAGAGAGCTATTCGCCAACAAGCTTTAAATAATATTTTCGGGAATTTACAAAAAGCAGGTAAAGGGAATCATAAAACAAAAACCTTAGGTCAAGGAGATGAAAAAAACGGAGAATTAAAAGAATATAATTTTGGTGATGCTATTGAAAATCTTTCTTTAACTGAAAGTATTAAGAATGCACAAATTAATCATGGTCTTGATGCATTTAATTTAACTGAAAACGATTTAGTAGTAGAGCAAACTGAGCAAAAATCTCAAATGAGTACTGTACTTATGATTGATATAAGTCATAGTATGATTTTATATGGAGAAGATAGAATTACACCCGCAAAAAAAGTAGCGATGGCATTGGCAGAATTAATTACTACTCGTTATCCTAAAGATACTATTGATATTCTCGTATTTGGTGATGACGCCTGGACCATTAGTATACAAGAACTTCCCTATTTAAAAGTAGGTCCTTATCATACCAATACGGTGGCCGGATTACAACTTGCCATGGATATTTTAAGAAGAAAAAGAAATACCAATAAACAAATATTTATGATTACCGATGGTAAGCCTAGTTGTATTAGGGAAGCAGATGGTAATTATTATATGAATAGTAACGGACTAGATCAATACATTGTTGAAAAATGTTACAATCAGGCTAAAATAGCAAGAAAATTACATATTCCTATAACCACATTTATGATTGCACAAGATCCCTATTTACAAAGATTTGTGAATGAATTTACAGAAGCAAATCAAGGAAAGGCTTTTTATACTGGACTGAAAGGTTTAGGTGAAATGATATTTCAAGACTATGAAACCAATAGAAAAAAGAAACTTAAATAAAACTTAATTAAATAGTATAATAATATTTTATGATAATTGAAAAAATTAAAACATTAGGTGACCTAAAAAAAGTGGGC
>CAZWTV010000161.1:0-3188 GCA_964637225.1 uncultured Sediminibacterium sp. | reverse complement strand
CCTTGGGTTACTCCTAATTTTTGCGCAAAGCCAGGTAAAATACCTACTAATGCCAATAAGATAGCACCTGGTAAAGTAATTCTGTCCATCACAGCACCAATATAATCGGTAGTGGGTTGTCCAGGTTTCACACCAGGTACAAAACCATTATTACGTTTTAAATCTTCAGAGATTTGCTTTGGATTGAAGATTAATGCAGTATATAAGAATGTAAATCCAATCACCATGATTGAATATATTAACATATACCATACATTACTATGATCATTAAATATTCTAACAATACCCTGAGCAGAATCAATATTTGTAAATGAAACAAGCGTTGGCAAAAACATAATGGCTTGCGCAAAAATAATTGGCATTACACCCGCGCTGTTTACTTTAACAGGTAAAAATTGACGTGCACCGCCCACTTGAGCTCCACCAATAATTTGTTTTGCATAAGTTACAGGAATTTTACGAACACCCTGTACTAATACAATCAATCCCATAATAATGGTCACTAAAATTGCAACTTCTATTAAAAATATTAATAAACCACCCCCACCTTTTTGACTTTTAGAACCAAATTCTAAAATTAATGATTGTGGTAAACGACCTAAGATACCTACCATGATTATAATAGAAGTACCATTTCCTAAACCTTTATCCTGAATTTTTTCGCCCAACCACATTACGAATAAAGTTCCTGCAGTTAAAGTAATAACAGTAGACAACCAGAAATAAGGTTTAAATGCTGGTATTAATGCATCTGCATATCCTGGACTTTTTAAATAAGCAACATAAGCGCCTGCTTGGAAAGCTGTTACAATAACTGTTAAATAACGAGTCCATTGATTAATTTTATTTCTTCCACTTTCTCCTTCTTTTTGAATTTTTTGTAATTGAGGGACCAAGATGGTCATTAATTGCATAAAAATAGAAGCAGATATATAAGGCATGATACCTAATGCTAATACTGATGCTTGTGAAAACGCACCACCCGCAAACATGTCAAAAATACCCAACAAACCGTTGCTTTTTCCAGCTTTTTGTGCTGCTTCAATAGCTAATGGATTAATTCCTGGCAAAGTAATTTGAGCACCAATACGGTAGGTTAATACAAGAGCTAAAGTGACTAGAATTTTACTTCTTAAGTCAGAAATTGCCCAAATATTTTTTAAAGTATCAAGTAATTTTTTCATCAGTGTTTTATTATTGTTCAGAAGCACTTTTTAAAATTAAAAGCCTATTGAACCTATCTCGAATATACAAAATATTAGATAATTTCAATAGTTCCACCTGCCGCTACAATAGCTTCTTGCGCTTTCTTGCTTGCAGCATTCACTCTAAAATTAATCTTTGTTTTTAATTCTCCGGTGGCTAGCACTTTTACTAAGTCGGTACGTGCAATCAAATTGTTCATGTATAAATTTTCAGGAGTAATTTCTTTAAATCCGTACTTTTCAATTAACTGATCTAATTGTCCTAGGTTGAATACAACGTATTCAAGTCTGTTGATATTTTTAAATCCACGTTTTGGAATTCTACGTTGAATAGGCATTTGACCACCTTCGTGCGCCATTTTACTTTTATAACCAGCGCGGCTTTGACCACCCTTGTTACCTTTTGTAGAAGTACCCCCTTTACCGGAAGCTTCTCCTCTACCAATTCTAATGCCTTTGTGAACTGAACCTTCTGCAGGTTTTAAATTGTGTAATTTCATTTTTTTGATTTTTACTTTCGGGGCATCTCCCCTCGCTTGATTATATATAATGAAGAAAATGAGCTTATGCTATTTCTTCAACTTTTACTAAGTGTGCAACTTTATTAACCATACCTAATATTTGTGGTGTAGCTTCTACTTCTTTAGTTGCATTTAATTTTTTTAAACCCAATGCAATTAAAGTTTGTTTTTGACGCTCTGGTCTATCAATACCACTTTTAATTTGCGTAATTTTTATTTTTTTCATCATTGAATTATTTATGATCTAAGTAGGAGGTGGCTTTGGTTCAATTATCCGTTAAATACTTTTGATAATTTAATATTTCTAGTTCTGCTCACTTGAATTGGCTCACGTAATAAACCTAAGGCTTTTATGGTTGCTTTCACCACATTATGAGGATTGGCAGAACCTAAGCTTTTTGCTAATACGTCAGTTACACCAGCACTTTCTAATACAGCACGCATACTTCCACCAGCAATTACACCCGCTCCATGAGCAGCCGGCTTAATTAAAACTTTTGCAGCGCCGTCTTTTGCTAATTGATCGTGAGGAATGGTGCCATGCATAATAGGTACTTTCACTAAGTTCTTTTTTGCATCTTCAATACCTTTTGTGATAGCTTCTTGTACTTCTTTGGCTTTCCCTAAACCTTGACCCACAACGCCATTTTCGTTTCCTACGACTACCAAAGCTGAAAAGCTAAAAGTACGTCCACCTTTTGTGGTTTTAACTACACGGTTAATAGAAACTACTTTTTCTTTTAGTTCTACATCACCACCTGCTTTAACTTTATTTACATTTACTTTAGACATGATTTTCTATTAGTATTTTTTTCTAATTAAAATTGTAATCCTCCCTCTCTTGCACCATCTGCAACTGCTTTGATTCTACCATGGTATAAATTACCACCTCTGTCGAAAACGCAAGTTGTAATGGAAAGGGCTGCCGCTTTTTTTGCAACTGATTGACCTGCTAATTTTGCTTTTTCAATCTTTGCTACTTTTTGAGCTGCAATTTCAGCTTCTCTTGAAGAAGAAGCTGCTAATGTTACACCCGATACATCATCAATTAATTGACAATAAATATCGGCATTACTTCTAAATACAGATAAACGAGGCTTCGCAGCAGTACCTATTACTTTTTTGCGAATTCTATATCTAATTTTTTGTCTTTGAGCTAATTTACTCATGTTATTTATTTTTTATCGAGCGATGCTGCCGCTCTGTTTTTTTAATGTTTATTTACCTGCAGCCTTTCCTGCTTTTCTTCTAACTACTTCGTCAGAATAACGAACCCCTTTTCCTTTATATGGTTCAGGTTTACGTAAACCACGAATTTTTGCAGCTACTTGTCCAATTAATTGTTTGTCTGTTCCCTCTAAAAAGATTTTAGGATTTTGTCCTTTCTCAGTAGTGGTACTCACTTTTAATTCTTTAGGTACTTCAAAAATAATATTGTGAGAATAACCTAAAGAAAGATCTA
>CAZWTV010000160.1:0-3277 GCA_964637225.1 uncultured Sediminibacterium sp. | reverse complement strand
GGAAGAATCAATTTCAGACACAAATAATAAAAACAAGAATTAAATTTTATAAAAATAACAAGATGAAAGTTAGAGCCTCCATAAAAAAGCGTAGTGCCGATTGTAAGATTGTGAAGCGCAAAGGAAAATTATACGTTATTAATAAAAAAAATCCTCGCTTTAAGCAAAGACAAGGGTAATTCAAACAAAACTATAACAAAAAACAAGTAATAAAATATGGCTCGTATTGCCGGTATAGACTTACCAAAAAACAAAAGAGGAGAAGTAGGATTACAGTACATTTTCGGAATTGGACATTCTACTGCTCAGTATATTTTGAACAAAGCAAACATTAGTTACGATAAAAAAGTAAATGAATGGAATGACGAAGAGCAAGCTGCAATTCGTAATATCATCAATGCTGAATTTAAAGTAGAAGGTGCTTTACGTAGTGAAGTGTCTATGAGCATTAAACGCTTATTAGACATTGCTTGTTACCGAGGATTGCGTCACAGAAAAGGCTTGCCTGTTCGTGGCCAACGTACTAAAACGAACTCACGTACTCGTAAGGGTAAGCGTAAGACCGTTGCGGGCAAGAAAAAAGTAGCTCAAAAATAATTATTCATAAAAGATCGGATCCTGCAACTTGCGGGGGAGATTGAATTTTAAAACCGTTTTTATTATAAGTACCAATTGTAATAAAAGCATACCTCAAAAAAAATGGCAAAACCAATCAAAGCACAAAACAGTGCAAAAGCGGCATCTAAAAAAAGAGTCGTTAAAATTGATGCAGCAGGAGAAGTTCGCATCAACGCAACCTTCAACAATTTAATTATTGCATTTACTAACAAGGCTGGTCAAGTGATTAGCTGGAGTAGTGCTGGTAAAATGGGATTTAGAGGTTCCAAAAAGAACACACCCTATGCCGCACAAATGGCAGCAGCAGATGCAGCAAAAGTAGCATCAGATGCTGGCGTTAAAAGAGTAGAAGTATTTGTAAAGGGGCCAGGTTCTGGTCGTGAAGGAGCTATACGTTCTATTGCACAATCAGGCATAGAAGTAACAGCAATACGTGACGTTACACCCATGCCACATAATGGTTGTCGCCCGCCCAAACAAAGAAGAGTTTAATTTATTATATCACCCGGATGTATCATTCATTTTAGATTTTTACCGATGATACATCGACATTAAAAAATCAGAAACAAGAATTATGGCACGTTACACAGGACCCAAAACCAAAATCAGCCGCATTTTCGGCGAACCTATATTAGGTAACGCCAAATGGTTAGGCAAAAACAGCAATCCTCCAGGCCAACATGGTGCTCAACGCAAGCGTAAGCAATTAGGAGAATATGCTTTACAATTAAGAGAAAAACAAAAAGCCAAATACACTTATGGTGTATTAGAGCGTCAATTCCGCAAAACATTTGAGGAAGCTGCACGTATCAAAGGCGTAACAGGTGAAAACTTGATTAAATTATTAGAAGCTCGTTTAGATAACACCATTTTTAGAATGGGTTTAGCTGCAAGTCGCCCAGAAGCTCGTCAATTAGTGGCTCATAAGCATATCACCGTAAATGGTGAAGTGACGAATGTTCCTTCTTATACCTGTCGTCCTGGTGATGTGATTGCTTACCGTCCTAAGAGTGGACATAACTCATCTATCGTTAGTAAACAACGCGCTAGAAATACTAAGTTTAGCTGGGTAGATTGGAATGAAACTACTAACTCTGGTACTTTCATTACAATGCCAGAACGTGAAGCAGTTCCTGAAAATATTAAGGAACAACTTATCGTCGAATTGTATTCTAAATAATAATAGCAAAAAAAATAATAGCAAAAAACAATATTTCTTCTTTCAGAAGATTCAAATAAAAAATAAATTCACATGGCTATATTAAGTTTTCAAAAACCAGATAAAATTGTTTTACAAAAAGCAAATGATTTTGAAGGACAATTCGAATTTCGTCCTTTAGAACCCGGATTTGGACTTACATTAGGAAACGCTTTAAGAAGAGTTTTATTAAGCTCTTTAGAGGGTTTTGCTATTGTTGGAATTAAAATTGATGGAGTAGACCACGAGTTTGCTACATTAAAAGGAATTACTGAAGACGTGACTGAATTAATCTTAAACTTAAAACAAGTTCGTTTTAAGCGCAAGGCCGATCAGGATGTTACTTCTGAAAAAATTTCTTTAACAATTAAAGGTAATAGCGAATTCAACGCAGGTCTTATTGGAGATGCTTCTCAGCAGTTCCAAGTAATGAATCCTGAATTAGTTATTTGTACCATGGATCCAACTGCTAAATTAGAAATAGAATTAACCATTAGTAAAGGACGTGGATACATTCCCGCAGAAGAGAATAAATTAAAAGAAATGCCCTTTGGCTATATCGCAATAGATTCTATTCACACGCCTATCAAGAATGTTAAATATGCTATCGAGAACTATCGTGTAGAACAAAGAACAGACTATGAGAAATTAATTTTAGAAGTCGCTACAGATGGCACTATACATCCTGAAGATGCTGTCAAACAAGCTTCTAGAATTTTAATTCAACATTTGATGATTATCACTGATGAAAACATCACTTTTGATAATAAAGAAGATAAGAAAGAAGATGTAGTGGATGAGCAAGTATTGCAATTAAGAAAAGTTTTAAAAACTCCATTGGAAGATTTAGACCTTTCTGTTCGTGCTTTCAATTGCTTGAAAGCTGCTAAAATTAATAGCTTAAGTGAACTTGTTCAATATGAACAAGAAGACTTAATGAAGTTTAGAAATTTTGGTCAAAAATCTTTATCTGAAATTGAGCAAGTACTTATCGAAAGAGGATTAAGTTTCGGAATGGACCTTGGTAAATTAGGATTAGACAAATTAGATTTACAATAATATTCACATTACAAGTAAATCACTATTTATAACGAGTGAAAGCTCACCCCTCACAATTCCTGACACGGTGTGAGGATAAAATTTAAAAGTCATGCGTCACGGAGACAAACAAAACAACTTAGGTAGAAAAAAAGCACATAGAGATGCTTTATTAATGAATTTAGCTTGTCAAGTTATTAAACACAAGCGTATTGTTACTACTTTGGCTAAAGCTAAAGCTTTAAGAACTTATGTAGAGCCATTAATTACCAAAACCAAAAAAACTTCTTCTAAAGAAACTATTAGTCATAACCACAGAATTGTGTTTAGCTATTTAAACGACAAAGAAGCAGTAAAAGAATTATTTACTGTTGATGCACCAAAAATTGCAGCACGACCAGGCGGTTATACTCGTATCATTAA
>CAZWTV010000159.1:0-3279 GCA_964637225.1 uncultured Sediminibacterium sp. | reverse complement strand
TCGAATCCGCTCGGGACCTCTCTATAAAACAAATTAAAACCCTATTTAGTAGGGTTTTAATTTTTATAAAAAACTACTATGAAATACTCTCAACCCATTGGTATTTTACTTTGTCTATTTCTATTTTATTGTACTACACAACCTTTAGTTATTATAGAAAGTAAAAATTGGGTTATCACAGGATGGCAAACTGCAGGGACTAATTTTGGTCAACCTGGTAAATTTTTAGTTTATTTTGGCGGCTTAGCAATTTTATTTTTTGCTTTACCTTTTATTTGGGCAAAACGATTTAATATGACCTTTGCAGCATTACTGCTGGCATGGTCCTTTAGAAATTATTTAATATTGTCTACTTGTCAAATGGGAGAGTGTCCTCAAAAAAAATGGGCATTGTATGCTTGTATAATTATTTCTTTTGGGATTTTAGTTATGACTTTTTTACCCAAAATAAAATTACCCATAAATAAAAATTAATCTTTTAATTTTTCTAAGGCTTTTCCAATAATAGATACTGCTTCTTTTATTTGCTGCTCATTTATAATTAATGGGGGTGCCAATCTAATTTTATCTCCATGAGTAGGCTTTGCTAAAAGTCCTAAATCTTTTAAATGTAAACATAAATCCCAACTTGCATTCGCATTTTTATGATCAATAACTATAGCATTTAATAATCCTTTGCCACGTATAGTTGAAACATAAGGTGATTTTAAATTTGCAATTCCTGCTCTTAGCATTTCACCCATTTTTGTAGCGTTATCAGCCATGTTTTCGCTTTTTATAACTTCTAATGCTTTCATGGCAACGGCACAAGCCAATGGGTTTCCTCCATAGGTAGAACCATGTTCGCCTGGTTGAATTTGAAGCATTACTATATCATCTGCTAAAATTGCTGCTACGGGCATCGTGCCACCACTCAAAGCTTTTCCTAATATTAGAATATCGGGTCTTACTTCTTCATGATCACAAGCCAGCATTTTACCTGTTCTCGCCAAACCAGTCTGAATTTCATCTGCAATAAATAATACATTGTATTTATTACATAAATTTCTAACGCCTTTTAAATACCCATCATCGGGAATCACTACGCCGGCTTCTCCTTGGATGGGCTCTATCATAAATGCTGCCACCTCTTCATCTTTTAAAGCTTCCTCTAAAGCTAATAAATTATTATATGGAACTAAGCCAAAACCAGGCATAAAGGGACCAAAGCCTTTATAACTACTAGGATCTGTAGAGGAAGAAATTGCTGCTAATGTGCGACCCCAAAAATTTCCCTCCGCAAAAATTACTTTAGCTTTATTTTCAGCAATACCTTTTATATGATAGCCCCAGCGTCTTGCTAGTTTAATGGCAGTCTCACCACCTTCTACGCCTGTATTCATGGGCAGCACTTTATCATAACCAAAATATTCAGTTATGTATTTTTCATATACTCCTAATAAATTATTATGAAAAGCGCGAGAGGTTAAAGTGAGTTTGCTTGCTTGTTCTTGAAATGTTTGAATAATAGCCGGATGACAATGTCCTTGATTGACTGCGGAGTAGCCACTTAAAAAATCAAAGTATTGTTTGCCATCCACATCATATAAATATACTCCTTTTCCTTTTTCAAGTACCACAGGAAGTGGATGGTAATTATGCGCACCATATTTATGTTCAAGAGCTAAGTAATTCGCTGCATTATCACTTAAGTTTAAATGAGTCATTTTTATAATTATTTGTAAGAGTAATGAGAACCTTGTGAAGTAAAGTGAAAATGAATTTCACTCTATAATTAAAAATTAAGAATAATAGAACTACCCCAAGGGATGATTGAGTAAATCTAGATTTTGCTTTAAAATACTTACCACTTTCATACAACTAAGTTAGTTTTTTTAGTTCAAATTGCCATATTTTGGGCTTACATTCGCATAAACATTTTCATTGAAACCCCTTGTATCCATAGTCATATTAAATTATAATGGGTCTAGTTATTTAGAAAAATTCTTGCCCACTGTTTTAGCTACTCAATATGAAAATTTTGAAGTAGTGGTGGCAGATAATGCCTCTACCGATGATTCCATTGCAATAGTGAAAGAAAAATTTCCTTTAGTTAAAATTATTACGAGTCCTATTAATGAAGGTTTTGCCGGCGGCTATAATTGGGCATTACAAAAAGTAAAAGCACCCTATTATATTCTACTCAATTCAGATGTAGCTGTTGATTCAAATTGGCTGGAGCCCATGGTTCGTTTAATGGAGTCGGATAAAAACATAGCAGCATGTCAGCCTAAGATTTTGTCGTTTAATAATACTGAAATATTTGAATATGCAGGGGCTGCAGGAGGATGGATAGATACATTGGGATATCCATTTTCTAGAGGCCGTGTTTTTGACGTTTGTGAAACAGATCATAATCAATACAATACTTGCAAACCCATATTCTGGGCTACGGGAGCTTGTATGATGATACGCTCAGAATTGTTTCATACCATGCATGGGTTTGATGCAAGCTTTTTTGCGCATCAAGAAGAAATTGATTTATGTTGGAGATTGCAACTAGCGAATTATAAAATTTATGCTTGTCCACAAGCAGTGGTATTTCATGTGGGGGCTGGTACTTTACCTAGAGGGGGTCGTAAAGTTTTTCTAAATTTTAGAAATAACTTAATTATGCTTGCAAAAAACTTAACTGTGCCTGAGTTGTTATGGAAATTACCCACAAGATTTACATTAGATGCCATATCTGCTTATAAAGGATTGCTAAGTGGTGATATTAACTTCTTTTTTGCAATCGCGAAAGCCCATTTTGCCTTTATGGGCTATATTTTATCTGGAAAATTGAAAAGGTCAAAAACCTCAAAACCACTTCATTCATTACAAGGTGTATATGGTGGCTCCTTAGTTTTCCAATACTTTATAAAAAACAAGAAATATTTTAACAAAATAGTGACCAAACAGCTTCATTATTAAGAACTTGTTGTTATTTTTGCGTTAGTAAATAATTAATATGTCACACGAATTACAAGAAAATTCAGCTGAAAAAGACATTGCAAAGAATTGGGTAAGTTCTTCTCGATTTTTATTTTATGTGTCAATTTTTGCTATACTAGCATTGGTTTTAGGCAATTGTTCTAAATTATACAATAGCCGTTTCGTTAAACCCAATCCAGAAGTTCAGTCAAGCTCACAGTATAAGCCTGAGTATAAGTAAGAAAAAAAATTTGTTTAGGAGTGCTGTTTTGTTATTTTTGCAGTCCTCAAAATAGTTCTTATACAAGCGAAAGTAGCTCATTTGGT
>CAZWTV010000158.1:0-3309 GCA_964637225.1 uncultured Sediminibacterium sp. | reverse complement strand
AATAAAATTAAAAAATAAATTATAGAATTAATATAAGAACAACAAAAAAGTATAATACACCCACTAAAAAAAACCAATCAATAGTAGAATGATAATTTAAAGAATGTAAACTGGTTGTTAAAAAATTAAACCCCTCTGTAAGTAGTTGGGAGCTCCACTGAGGAAAAAATAGAATTACTGAAAATTGAATTACACTTATGCTTTGTAGTAGAATAGCCATTAAAAACAAAGTGCTTGCTTTTAAATAAATTATTTCTTTTTCTTCTAATAATTTAAAACCTTGATAAACCAAGAATAATAAAGCGGTAAAGCCAATATTCTGGAAAATGGCAAAAGGTATATTAGATAGCATGGACATATTATTTATTCTCTAATTTTTGAATCAGAGATTTTATTTCAGCTAAATCACTTTCAGAGGGTTTTTGTCTTCCCAAAGCTTGTAAAACTAACTGTGAAGTACTACCATTAAATAAGGTTTGAATCATTTTACCAACAAACTGCTCTTGCGCTTTTTCTTTTTTGAGTGTTGGGGTATAGATATGCGTTTTGGCACTCACGTTTCTTGTCACAAGGCCTTTTTCATTCATAATTTGCATAAGTTTAAGTGTAGTGGTGTATCCCACATCCTTTGTTTTTTGCACAATTTCATGCACTTCTCTTACTGTGGCGCTTTCTTTTTCCCATAAAATACTAAGGATATCTAATTCACTTTCTGTAGGCCTTTGAGATTTATTCATATGTTACGATTATATTCGTAAGCAATCTACGAATAAATAGGAAGAAAGAAAAAAATCCCCCCGAAATTATCGGAGGGATTTTTGTTAATTTTTTATAAAAATTAGTCTGATGTTAGATATAATTGATTTTTCAATTATTTATAAAATAGGACTAGTTTTTCTTCAAATAAGAAGAAAATTTTGCATTCTGTTCATCAGTTAATGCCTTGCCATTAACAGTGATCTTCCCATTTTTAATTTCTAATTTAACATTGTCTACAGGAGCGATACCTTCTTCTTGTAAAGCTTGTAACAATGTTTTGGAATTAGCTGTAATAGTAACTGTGTTTGCAGTATCGTTTTTTAGGGCAGCATCTGCTGAAGAGTCAGAATGAATCACTGAAATTTCAACGGTTTGAGTTTTAGTTTTTGTAGCTGCTCCAGTGGGATGCATTTTAGCTAAAGTAGGAGCAAGTACTAATGAAACAATGGACATTAATTTAATTAAAATGTTCATTGATGGACCAGAAGTGTCTTTAAAGGGATCCCCCACAGTATCTCCTGTAACAGAAGCTTTATGTGGTTCTGATTTTTTATAAAACATTTCACCATTTATTTCAACACCTTTTTCAAAAGATTTTTTTGCATTATCCCAGGCACCACCTGCATTGTTTTGGAAAATACCCATCAAAACTCCACTTACGGTAGCTCCCGCCAAGAAACCACCCAAGGCTTCAGGACCCATAGCAAAACCAATAAAAATAGGAGAGATAATGGTAATAGCACCTGGTAACATCATTTTTTTAAGCGATGCTTCAGTGCTAATAGCAACACATTTATCATATTCAGGTTTACCAGTTCCTTCCATTATTCCTTTGATAGTTCTAAATTGACGACGCACTTCCTCCACCATTGACATGGCAGCTTCACCCACAGCTCTAATGGCTAAAGAAGAGAAAATAAATGGAATCATTCCACCTACAAATAATGCAGCTAAAACATCTGCTTTATAAATATCAATACTTTGATTTTGAGGCATTGCAACACCTACAAATGCGGCGAATAAAGCTAAAGAAGTTAAAGCAGCTGAAGCAATTGCAAAACCTTTTCCACTAGCGGCAGTGGTATTTCCAACTGCATCTAAAATATCGGTTTTCTCACGCACTTCAGCTGGTAATTCACTCATTTCAGCAATACCACCTGCATTATCTGCAATGGGACCAAACGCATCAATAGCTAATTGCATGGCAGTAGTTGCCATCATACCGGCGGCTGCGATAGCCACACCATACAAACCTGCACATGCAAAGGAAGCATAGATACCTGCTGCTAATACTAAAATGGGATAGAATGTAGATTCCATGCCAATGGCTAATCCACCAATGATATTAGTAGCATGACCGGTGCTAGATTGTTTAATAATACTAAGTACTGGACGCTTACCCATCGCCGTATAAAATTCAGTTATGATACTCATTAAAGTACCCACTGTTAATCCAACTGCAATGGCACCAATAACTCCATTTCTTGTAAATTCTACTCCTCTTAAATATAAAGTTTCAGGTAAAACATTGGAAACAATGAAGAAACATGCAATAGCAGTTAAAATCATGGATCCATAATTACCCCTATTCAAAGCTTTTTGAACAGAAGCTGTATTTAATCCAGCTTTGTCACTAATTCTTACAAAAAATGTTCCTACAATAGATAATAATATTCCAACCCCAGCAATTAACATGGGTAGTAAAATAGGAGATAGTCCACCATAATTATCTTGTAAAGTGGTCCAAGTGCCTGTGACTGCATCTTTCGCACCTGTCACTTCCTGACCCAATACCATAGTAGCTAATACAGTAGCAACATAGGAACCAAATAAATCGGCACCCATACCTGCTACATCACCTACATTATCTCCCACATTGTCTGCAATGGTTGCTGGATTACGAGGATCATCTTCAGGAATACCAGCCTCCACCTTTCCAACTAAATCAGCACCAACATCGGCAGCTTTGGTATAAATACCTCCACCCACACGAGCAAATAATGCAATAGATTCTGCCCCAAGAGAAAATCCTGTTAGAATTTCTATAGTACGCAACATCCCTTCCGTATCACCATTAGGTGCGAAATAATGTTTTATGATTAAAAATAAACCACCTAAACCTAAAACGGCTAATCCAGATACACCCAAGCCCATCACAGATCCACCAGTGAAAGAAACATTCAAAGCTCGTGATAAACTTGTTTTTGCAGCTTCTGCAGTTCTAACGTTAGCTTTTGTAGCAACTTTCATTCCAATGTATCCTGCAGTAGCGCTGAATACAGCTCCAATGATAAAAGAAATTGCAATACTCCAATGACTACTTGCATTTTTAGAGGCCATAAAGCCTAATAAAAGTGCTACTATAACAACAAAATAACCTAGGATTTTCCACTCAGCTTTTAAAAAAGCCATTGCACCCTCACTAATATAGGTGCTAATTTCTTTCATTCGGTCATTACCCGCATCTTGTCGAGATACCCAATTGAATTTCAATAGTGTATACAATAAACCTACAATACCCATTGCCGGAACGGCATAAAATAGAAGATC
>CAZWTV010000157.1:0-3429 GCA_964637225.1 uncultured Sediminibacterium sp. | reverse complement strand
CTGTGGAGTTTACATCTTCAGGTGCAGCGGTCTCATCTGATGAAGATTCTTCTTGTTCTTCAATAATAGAAGCTGCAGCAATTTCATCTCCCTCATCTAGTCTTATTAAAGTCACCCCTTGTGTAGCACGTCCTGCTTCTCGGATATCAGAAATTTTCGTTCTAATTGTTACACCCGATTTACAAGTTATCATTAAATCTTCTTTCTCAAGTACATCCATAATACCTACTAAACTTCCAGTTTTTTCAGTAATGTTAATGGTTTTAACGCCTTTACCTCCTCGGTTGGTAATTCTGTATTCTTCAATGGGAGTTCTTTTACCAAAACCTTGTTGACTTACTACTAAGATGGTACGATCTTTATCTTCTTTCTGAACGCAAACCAATCCTACAACTTCATCATTTTCATTATCAACTTCAATACCTGCAACCCCTATGGCACCTCTACCAGTAGGACGAACTTTTTCTTCAGGAAAACGTATGGCTCTTCCCGATTTCACCGCCATTATTATCTCATTGTTACCATCGGTTAATCGAGCAGCTAATAATTCATCTCCTTCATTGATAGTAATCGCATTGACTCCACTCACTCTTGGACGACTGAAATCTTCCAAACTTGTTTTCTTTATAATACCACGTTTTGTACATAGAACTATATAATGATTCTGTACGTATTCTTTGTCATTTAACTTACGAACCTCTATGATAGCTTTCACTTTGTCATCCGCAGGTATTTGAATTAAATTCTGTACAGCTCTACCCTTACTTGTTTTTTCTCCTTCAGGAATTTCATATACACGCAACCAGAAGCATCTACCTTTTTCAGTAAAAAATAGCATTGTATCGTGTGTAGATGCAATAAATAAATGTTCTACATAATCCTCTTCTCTTGTTTTAGTTCCAATGGCACCACGGCCACCTCTTTTTTGTTGACGGTATTCAGATACTGGAGTTCTTTTAATATATCCTAAATGAGAAATGGTAATAACAACATCTTCTTCCTCAATTAAATCTTCTAATTTCATTTCATCAGCTAAATATTGGATTTCAGTTTTTCTTTCATCTCCAAATTTTTCTTTTACTTCAAGTAACTCAGATTTAATTAAATCAAAACGTAATTTTTCACTACCTAATAATTCATTAAGAGATTTAATGACTTGCATCAAATGTTCAAACTCTTCTTTGATTTTATCACGCTCCATGCCTGTTAAACGTTGTAATCTTAATTCAAGAATTGCTTTTGCTTGAATTTCAGTTATACCCCATCCTGCAGACATTAAACTCTCTTTCGCCAATTCAGGGTTAGCAGAATTACGTATTAATCGAATGACTTCATCTAAATGATCTAGTGCTATTAAATACCCTTCTAAAACATGGGCACGTTCTTGTGCTTTTCTTAATTCAAACTGTGCTCTACGAATAACCACTTCCATTCGGAACTCTATGAACTCACTAATCAAATCTCTTAAATTGAGTACTTTAGGACGACCCTTGGATAAGGCCACATTATTTACACCGTAACTAGTTTGTAATTCCGTAAACTTATATAGTTGATTGATGATGACTTGGGCTACGGCATCTTTACGTAGTTCAATAACAATTCGAGTTCCTTCACGTTTATTACTTTCATTGTTTACATGAGTGATACCCTCAATCGTTTTATCTACCACTAACTGGCCAATACGATCTGTTAAATTATCTCTATTAACCTGATAAGGAATTTCATTAATGACAATTAATTCACGACCATTGGCCTTAGTTTCTACATTACATTTTCCACGTAGCACTACTCTACCGCGACCAGTCATTAAACCCTGCTTTACACCTTCCATACCGTAGATAACACCTCCCGTTGGAAAATCGGGGGCTTTTACAAATTGCATGAGTTCCTCTACAGTAATATTTCTGTTGTCAATGTATGCAATGCAACCATCTACAACTTCACTTAAATTATGAGGAAGCATGTTAGTAGCCATACCCACTGCAATTCCAGAAGATCCATTGACCAATAGTTGAGGAATACGAGTAGGTAATACAGATGGTTCTGATAAACTATCGTCAAAATTTAATTGAAAATCGACCGTTTCTTTTTCTAAATCATCCAGCATGGCTTCAGAAATTTTCTGCAACCTTGCTTCTGTATAACGCATGGCCGCTGGTGGATCTCCATCTTGGTTACCAAAATTACCCTGACCATCAACCAATGTATAACGCATAGTCCATTCTTGGGCCATACGAACCAAAGTGTCATAAATTGCAGTGTCTCCATGGGGGTGAAACTTTCCCATAACTTCACCCACTATACGTGCCGATTTTTTATATGCTTTATTACTCGTATTACCTAATTCATTCATGGCATATAAAACCCTGCGGTGTACTGGTTTAAAACCATCTCTTACATCGGGCAATGCACGTCCCACTATAACAGACATAGAATAGTCGATATAGGAGGTTTTCATTTGTTCTTCAATATTGACCCTTACAAAACGGTCGTTATCTTGGGTAGCTTCAGCTCCTAAATTTTCGTTGAAATTATCTTCCATAATATTTTATTCTTTAAACCAAAAATGAGACGAATTTTAGACTCATTTTGAGCGTCTACGAAGGTAACTTTTCATGCCCTTTTTTACTATTTTTAATACTTAAATTTTAGGTTCTTTTATCCACAGTTGTGGGTAAGAATGGCTAACTTTAAAGCACAGATTTTTAATGACTTATACAAAGTAAAATGAATCCTGAAATTCTCATTTTTGGAGCAGGTAAATCGGCTACTGTTTTAATTCAGTATTTACAATCTAAAGCCGTTGAAAACAACTGGTATATTGTACTTGCAGATGGGAATGCTGAAATTGCTCGTAATAAATGGAACAATGCTTCCAATGGTAATGCTATTGGAATTGATATAGAAAATATAGAAGAAAGGAACAAACTAATTGAAAGAGCCACAGTCGTGGTTTCAATGCTGCCACCAAGTTACCATTTTTTAGTTGCAAAAGATTGCTTGAAATTGGGCAAACCCTTATTTACTGCATCTTATGTAGATGAAAATTTAAAATCACTTGCCAATCAAATAAAACAAAAAAAACTTTTTTTCCTATCTGAAATGGGTTTAGATCCGGGCATTGATCACATGAGTGCTATGCAGTTAATTCACTCAGTTCAAAATAAAGGAGCTCAAATTATTAGTTTTTCTTCTCATTGTGGAGGTCTAATAGCCCCAGAGAGTGATAATAATCCCTGGCATTATAAAATTAGCTGGAATGCTAACAATATTATACTAGCAGGTAAATCAGGAGGAATCTATCTTGAAAATGGTTTGAAAAAAAATTTAAGCTATAGTCATTTGTTTGAAAATGCACCAAATGTTGAAGTGCCAGGTGTAGGAAAGTTGGGCTATTATCCTAACAGAAATTCAATTTCATATGTAGAT
>CAZWTV010000156.1:0-3441 GCA_964637225.1 uncultured Sediminibacterium sp. | reverse complement strand
CTTTAATTTTAGGTTTCTGAATTATTTTTTGAATGGGTACAAAGGGCGGATTGCTTTGTGTAGTAATTGAGTTAGTCTTAAATAAGAAAAGAGTCGTGCCTTCAACAAGGTTCTTATCTGTAGTATTTGAATTATATTGCTTTAAATAGTCTAATTGAATACCTTCCATTTGACTAATATCATAAAAGTTTTCCCCTGCAACCACGGTATGTACTTTCTTGCTAACTTCTTTTCTTTTGGGGACTAAATATAAAATTTGATCATTATTTACTAAATCTGTTTCATCTAAATCATTATATAAATAAAGTTTAAATAAGGGAATTTGGTAAGTAGAAGCAAGGTCTAAAAAAGAGCTACCTTTTTTTGCATAAATGGCTAATAATTGATTGGCTTTGAATTTTCCTTTGGGATAATCAATTACCGGTTTTGTATTTTTTTTAGAAACGGAGTCTTTATTTATAGAGGAGTCTTTGATAATTACTTTATTATTATTTCCAATTCCTTGAATAGCATTTGGAGCTGTATGTTTTATACTATCTGCATTCTTTACTCCATTGACTGAACTGAGCTGAATGGTATCTAAGTATTTATAATTTATAACAGTAGTAGCAATGGTTGAAGTATCTTTTTTTTCTAGAGTGTCCATTTTTTGAACAGTGTCTATTTTTTGAATGGGTTCTCCTTTTTGTAAAGTGGTATCTACTTTTTGAATGGCATTATTTTTTTTAATGGAATCAACTATTTTAAGGGTATCCTCTTCATTGTCAAAAATATCTAGTTCAGGGAAATTATACTGCGAGAGCTCAAAATCATTAATGACTTTAAGTAATTTTTTGGGATAATCTGGGGCAGTGGCATAACCTGCTTTTTTTAGGCCATAGGCCCATGCAGAATCATCTACCGGGTCAAGTTCAAATAAGGGAGCATAGTTAGGTCTTGTTTTTAAAAAATTAGAATGGTCTTTAAAAGAAGCGGCAGCATTGGGATATACTCTAAAACATTCCATTTTACTGTCATCATCTTGATAAGTAGTTTCTCCTTTCCAATCATTTTTACATTTAATTCCAAAATGATTTTTAAAATTTAAGGCTAAATTGCTTTCACCACTATTAGATTCGATAATACCTTGTGCTAAAGTAATTGAAGCTGGAATGCCAGTTCGTTTCATTTCACTTATGGCAATTTCTTTATACTGATCAATGTAGATAAGTGTAGCCGTTTTTTGGGCTATAGTATAAAAAGGAAAAATAAGTAAGAAAATAAAAATAAGCTTATTTACATTCATGCTATTATTTTTTTCTAATCAAAGTTAATCCATCTCTTATTGTTAAGATAACTTGTTCAGTATTTTCATCTGAAAGTATATATTCATTAAAAGCTTGAATAGCTTTCGCATTTTTTCCTTTAATGGGTTCTTCTAATACTTCTCCGTGAAATAATACATTGTCCACTATAATGATGCCTTTTTCATTTAAAAGGGGTAAAACCATATTATAGTAGTCAATATAACTAGTTTTATCTGCGTCTATAAATATAAGGTCCCATTTCTTATTAAGAGTAGGAATAATTTCTTTAGCTTCTCCAATATGTATATGCAATTGATGAGACCTCGTACTTTGTTTAAAAGCATTTTGAGCTTGGTGAGCATCTTCTGCTCTTAATTCAATGGTATGTAATTCACCATTTGCTGTAAGCCCTTCTGCTAAACATAATGCACTAAAACCAGTAAAACTTCCAATTTCCAAAATGCTATGAGGGTTTAACAGTTTGCTCATAAAACATAAAAAGCCACCTTGTGTCCAACTGCTTTGTAAGTGGGCGTGTTCATGGTGGTCTAAAGTTGCTTCGTACAAACTTTTTAAATAAAGAGGGGTGGCATTGGAATATGCTTCAGAATAATTATTTGCTAATGGGTGAATTAAATCCATGAAGCAAAGTTCTAATTTTTTTCTGTATTTGAACTTGAAATTAACCAGAGGCCAATAAAAGTGAGTAGGCCATTGATAATGAGTAGTTCTTGGCCAATTCTGAAATTACCAAATATTAAAGGTTGCATATAATCTAGTAATAAACATAGTAGGGGTGCTGCAAAACAAGGTATAAACGAAAACTTATCTTTGAGTTTTCGTTGGGTAAGTATGCCAAATGCAAATAAACCCAAAAGAGGTCCATAAGTATAGGATGCTATTTTTAAAAGTAAATCAATGATACTTTTATTATCTATCCATTTAAATATTAAAACAATAAGTAAAAATAAAAAGGCAAAACTGAGATGTACTTTTTGTCTTATTTTTTTCTTTTTAACCTCATCCCAATTGGAATTTCTTTGCATTCCAAGTAAGTCTATACAAAAACTTGATGTGAGTGCTGTAATGGCGCCATCTGCAGAAGGAAATAGTGCAGATATTAGTGCCAAGATAAAAATGATAGATATATAAGGAGGCATGTGGTATAAAGCAATGTTAGGAAATAAGTCATCACCTGTAGCAGTGATATTATTTTGAGCAGCAAATAAATTCAATAAACCTCCTAGAAATAAAAATAAACTAATTACAAATAACATAGTAAAGCCTATTGTTATCATATTTTTTTGAGCATCTTTCAAAGTTTTTACTGAAATATTTTTTTGCATCATTTCTTGATCTAAGCCTGTCATGGTAAGTGTAATAAAGGCACCTCCAATAATTTGTTTTAAGAAAAAAGATTTACTATTTACATCCATACTGAAAACAGTTGCAATTTCTTTTACTTGCATGGCCTGTAATGCTTCTGTTACAGTTAAATGTAAATTGCTTAAAATATAAATACTGCATATGATTAATCCCAAAAGCATGCCTGAAGTTTGAAGGGTATCGGTCCAAACAATAGTTTTTACTCCTCCTTCATAGGTATATAATAAAATCATCATTAAAATGACTAAAGTAGTCAACCAAAATGGAACATGTAAGCTATCTAATATAAAGACTTGTAAAATTTTAACCACTAAATAAAGTCTAGCAGTGGCACCAAGCGTTCTGGATAATACAAAAAAAGAAGCTCCTGTTTTATAAGCATTGAAACCCAATCTTTGTTCTAAATAATGGTAAATAGAAGTTAGATTTAATTTATAATATATAGGAAGAAGTACATATCCAATGGTAAAATAACCAATTAAGTAACCCAGGGTTATTTGTAAATAATGAAATGCATCTTTACTCACAGCACCTGGTACACTAACAAAAGTAACCCCGCTTAATGAAGTACCAATCATTCCAAAAGCCACCAACATCCAATTGCTATTTTTATTACCAATAAAAAAAGACATATTGTTGCTATTCTTGCCGGTAATTTTAGCGACTCCTAGTAATACAGCAAAATAAAGTAAAACAAAAAGAAAAAGTAAACTAGCACTCATAAACTTGGTTTGATTAGCAAAGTAATAAGAATCTTTGAAATAATTAA
>CAZWTV010000155.1:0-3453 GCA_964637225.1 uncultured Sediminibacterium sp. | reverse complement strand
AATAATCCTACTGCTGATGGGTGTAGTGGAGAGCAGCAATTGAATTTTGATTTAACGGTAACCAGTGCTCCTAAAGTAGATAATACAATTATTTCTACCCATTGTATTTCTGATAGTATTATTTTAAAAGATAATACTAACTTAAGTACAGATGAAAGAAGTTTGAGTTCATTTATATGGAATGTAGAAGGTGGCATACAGGGTAATGCAAAAACATTTAAATTTTTACCTAATCGAGCAGGTAAATTTGTTATTAATTATTTTGTCATTAATGATGTAGGATGTATTAGTGATACTTTGACTAAAGAAATTTTAGTTGATAGTTTGCCTAAAGTAATATTTGGATCAACTGCATTCAAATGTCAAAAACAAGATATAACTTTTACCGATTCATCAACTGCCAGAGGTGCAGCCATTTTAAAAAAATTAGCTTGGAATTTTGGAGATTATTCAAAAGTCGACACTATAGATATTTCTCAAAAGTCAGTGGTTCATGCATTCGATTCTTTAAGAAATTATACTGTTACTTTAGCAGTGGTTACAGAAAATGGTTGTGTAGCTACTCAATCTCAAATAATAAAAAATAATCCAATACCTCAAGTAGGATTTATTTTACCTGAAGTATGTCTATTTGACCCATACGCACAATTTAAGGATACCACTAAAATTGCAGACCAATCCAATAATTTCAAATATAAATGGAACTTTGGGGATGCTTCCAATACGAAATCATCCAATACAGATACAGTACAAAATCCAAAACATAAATATCTAACTACAGGCGACTATACAGTTAGTTTAGAAGTAACTAGTAAAGCGGGTTGTGTAGCTTCAAGTGCTGTTCAATTTACAGTGAATGGAACCATACCCAACGCTATTTTTAATATAGTAAATGATACAGCATTATGTTCTAATAAAGAAGTTGAATTAATTAATAAATCAACAGTTGATATAGGTAAAATAGGAAAGCTTATCATATTTTGGGATTATGATCGAAATAAATCTGATACCACAGTAGATGAAAGCCCCAATTTTGATAAATCCTACAAGCATTTCTATAAAAATTTTATTTATCCCAATAAGATGAATTTTACAATAAAATTAATGGCTTATTCAGGAGGTATTTGCGTAGATGATACTTTAAGTTCTATTTCTATAATTCCTCCACCTACTAGTATATCAATTTCTTCAAATAAAGAATATGCTTGTATGTATGATACACTTTCTTTTAGAGCTGCCATGCAGGGGGGGGTATCGCCTTTTACCTTTCAATGGAAAACCGATAATGCAGTGGCAGTATTCAAGGACAATGTATTAAATGGGGTGAGTGCTGGTAATGTAAATATTTCAGTAACTGCAAAAGATATTAAACAATGTACGTATGACTATAATAATTTGAAAAATTTGGAGGTTAAAACTATCCCCACAGCTATTTTTAAAGCAAAAGATACCGTCATATGTAATGAGGATCCCATTACCCTTAAAGCAGAGGGGACTTACTTATATACATGGTTTTTGAATGGAGCTTCACTTTATACTAGTACTGTGGATACTTTTTCAACCAACTTAAAAGGGTATTATAGATTAAAAGTTAATGATGGAAAATGTAATTCGCTTTTATCTGACTCTACCTATATCAAACAATTAATTATTCCAAAATATACCTTAAGCTATAATCCTGCTATTTGTATCAATACTCCCCTTCAACTAAATACAAATGCAGAAGATGCAAAAAATATATATTTTAAATGGGATTTTGGAGATCTTCAAACATTTGATAAAGCAAAAGCCATCAGTCATTCTTATAGTGCTGTAGGATCTTACTTAATTAAATTGGCTATTACTAATGATTACTGTCCTAAATACGAACAATTTTTGAAAGGGGATTCTGTAAAAGTGGTCTTACCCATTTCGCCATCCACTTTTACTTTATTTGTTTTATCGGATATTGATACGGTGCTTACACCATTAAGAAAAGATCCTGGCTATACACAATTTGAATGGAATCCTGCCACTTATTTAAGTGACCCCAATATTGAACATCCATTATTTAGAAGTAATAAGTCTATAAATTATATATTAACTAGAACAGAAGTACTTACAGCTTGTAAAGTGAATGATATTTATAAAATGGATGTTTCAGATTTAGTAGTAGTTAATATTCCTAAAGCATTTACTCCTAATGGTGATAATTTAAATGATATTTTAAAAATTCAATTTGGAGCTGGAATAAAATCATTCCATTTTCTTAAAATATTTAATAGATGGGGTAATCTGGTTTTTGAAACCACATCATTAAATCAAGGTTGGGATGGAACTTACAATGGGATACCACAGGAAATGGATGCCTATAGTTATTTTATTAGTTATATAACTTATAAAGATGAACCAGTTTCTAAAACGGGTTCCTTTATTTTATTAAGATAAAAGATGAAAAAAATATACTATTTCTTTTTTATCTTTTATTTTTTTAATACCCATTGGGCTTATGCACAAATTCCCTATAATTCTCAGGGTTTTATGTCAACTCAATATTTTAATCCTGCTTCAGTGGGTTTTGGAATGAATCATAGATTTCAAAGTTTTTTCAGAACACAATTTGCAGGCGTTGGAGATCCTTATAACACAGCTGGTGTAGCCTTAGATTTTGGTTTATTTAAAACAGAAGAAAATCCTAATAATAATTTTGGATTTGGTATTCAAGGTATTTCTGAAAGAGTTTTAAATGGAATTTTACAAACCAATTCCATTACCAATAGTTTAGCCTATAGAATTTTTTTTAACGAAAAACAGAGTTCCTATTTTGCTTTGGGAATAGGGTATTCTGTAGTTACAAGAACCATAGATGCTTCTCTTTTAAGTTTTGGTGATCAATATTATTCTGGAAGACTTTTCGTGCCCTCTAGTTTAGAAGCCATTAGTAAATATCCAACAAGGTATACCACGAATGCCGGTTTTTTGTTTGGGTATCAATCTGAAAAAAGTTTTTTTCAATTAGGGGGTAGTGAATTTTTACTGAATAGAACTTCTAACACTATTCTTATTGGCAATGAAACTCAAAATTTTCAATTATCCGCTTTACTCAACTGGGAGTATCAATTAGAAGATAATAGAACTATCTTATTTCATGCCGACTATGAAAATAGATTAGAAAGAGAATACTTTTATACTGGGGCAGCCATGGGAATTCCACTTAATAATGAAATGAATAGAGCTTATTTTGGTTGTTTTTATAGAAACAAAGACGCACTTATTCCTTATGTAGGTTTAATGTATAATAGATACAAGCTAGGACTTACCTATGATATTTATAACAATAGTCTTACAGCATCTAATTTAAGGCCTAAGACCATTGAATTTACTCTTTGTACTATCTTGGGTAGAAGGCATTCTGAAAATTTGAAAAGCTTATTTGATTAGTTAGTACTTATAAATATTGATTTTTAGAAATGA
>CAZWTV010000154.1:1635-3521 GCA_964637225.1 uncultured Sediminibacterium sp. | reverse complement strand
AGGTACTTCTTTTTCGGTTTCTCTTCTAGTAATAAGTTTTAAATTATTAATGTCAATTACTTCCATCACCATTTCAAAATTATCTTCGGCAGATCTCCAAACAATTGAATTAGTTTTTGTTTTTAAATCAAATGTAGCAATATAAGGTAAGTCACCTTTAGGAGAAGCACCCGTAGTATTATTCATTAAAATAGCTTGCCCATTTTGTATAGTAGCAATTACATCACGATTATACTTATTCTTAGTAGTTACGGGACTTCCTGGATTGGTATAGGCATCGGTTAAATTACCCTGGTATAAAGTAGTTAAGCTGTTATTAATTGCATCGAACCTACTTACTTTATATTGTTGTTTACTGCGCAATATTTCAGTAACTAAAGCAATGTGTTCATCGCCCCAAGTAGTTCTACTATATCTAGTACTAGTTTTAAATAATTCTTTAGGGCTACTCGTAAATGGTGCTGAAAGCGCCATTACTACATCATGATAAGGCAGATTTTTTTTCATCATACCACTATCTAATGGTAATGCATAAGTTATGGTAGCGGGTTCGTCATCTTTCCAATCAAATGCTCTAGCTATATTTTGAACATTATCATAACCACTAGGTGTTGTTTCCGCTGAGGGTAGTTCAGCTATTATTTTAACCATCTTACCATTTAAGTCGTTAATAGTGATGGTAGAAGCAAAACCATACACTGGTACTAAATAAGAGAAGGGTTTATTTATGGTGCGTGTTAAAAAATAATTTTTATCAGGTGAAAGATCTAATGAACTTATAATTGCAGGTGTACCTATTTTTGTTTCTTTGCCTGCTTTATTTTTAACTAACTGTGCTGTGGCTAAAAATTCAAAAGCATACTCGTCGTATGGGGTTTTAATTAAATCTTGGTAAGTCACACTTGGAGCCACTTTTCCAATACTTTCTTGAATGGTAGGTCCATTAGGTGTAATAGGTTTTTTATTTAATTGAGTAGCATTGTGCGTATTAATTTTATAAACAATAGTAGCATCATCTAACCAAATTAAATTATTACTTAATACTATATTTGCAGCATTTTTATTAATTTTATTGCATGTATTTGTTATAAGATCTATTACCCATACATCAACAGCATCAGGAGTCACATTATAAAAAGCAATTTTATTTTCTGAGGGGTTCCAACTTGGGCTTAAGGCAGAAAGATGAGTAGGCAAGCCAACTAGGTTGAGCATTTTGCCCGTCACTAAATTTTTTATACTTATTTGTTTTATAAAATTTTGTCTTGATAAAGAAAAATTATTTGGATTAATTCTTAAGCCTGCAATTTTAAATTCTGGTTGACCTAACTCCTCTACAGTGGGATATAAACTTCTTTCCATAACTAGCATATAATGAGCTTTACCATCCACGCTAATAGTGGGAGTAGGAGGTGCTAATAATAAATCGGCAATTTCCTTTGAAGGTTTTTGATAACTAGTAATTTCTTGTGCATTTCCAAATCCAACTAAAATGGATAAGATACTAAGTACTATTAGTTTTTTCATTGTAAAAATTTTACTGAAATTTAATTAAAAATACTTGTAGTGTTCATTTATTTTTAGAAAATTTTATTAATGATAATTTTACCTTTATTTAAAATAAAGGATTCAATTCATATTTTTCACTAATTTGCAAACCATGTACTCTAATTTAGCTTTTGCAATAAGCCTTTTGGGGATATTTTCAATATTTGAAGTTATAAAAGGTAATCAAAAGATAAGCCTTATAAAGTTTCATATTTTAGGCAGGTTAATCCTATTAACACTGGGAAGTTTTTTTGATTATTTGGAATTAGCAGGCTATAGCATTCCTTATTATCATGAAATATTCAGATTAATAGCTGTTGTATTATTTGTGAATTTAC
>CAZWTV010000154.1:0-1625 GCA_964637225.1 uncultured Sediminibacterium sp. | reverse complement strand
TTTTAACACTCGAAGTTGGAAATACGGTTGCCCGTGAATTTACTTTTTTTAATAGTGGTAAAAAAAATCCCAAATTTAGTTATAGTAGTGGAGATATTTTTTACATTTTATTTTATGATTGAGTTTATGAATGGTTTTCAATTACCTTATATAAAGGACGGAGTACTTCTTCATAAACCCACTCCCTATCAATTATTTTTTATAGTTATCTATTTTATTCTAGTAATAAGCTCTTTTATATATATAGGATTTCAATTATTTTATAATAAAAGTTTTACAGATAACTTATATGAATTTAGAATTAAAAGATGGGTATTAAGCTATATTATATGTCTACTTGTAGTAGCTTTTACTCATGTTTTTTTAATTATGGTATCTAGTAAAAACAATTTTATTATATACGAAGACTCTATGATAAATTCAATTATCCAGCGATTCTTATTTATATTGTTTATTTTGTTTAGACCTAAGTTTTTAGATGACGATAAGTATTCATTTACATTTAATCAGATACTTTCTAAAACGCAAGGTGTAGTCTTTAAAGATTTTGAATTTATTTTTTATTCCAATCATTATTATTTACAACAAGATGCGAATTTGGAGGATTTAGCATTAAAACTTAATGCCACTAAAAATGAATTAGTAGACTTTCTAAAGTTTCAAATTGAAGAAAATTTTAATGAACTCTTAAATAAGAATAGGGTACAGTATTTAAAAGAATTATTAAGAGCTAAGAAGTATGAGTCTTTTACAATCGAGGCTTTGTCAGAAATGTCAGGTTTCAATAATCGAAGAACTATGTATAATGCTTTTAAAAGATATAATGGTCAAACACCTACCGAGTTTATACAAAATTCAATTAATTGAATATCAAATATTTAAATTTTGTGAAATATCATTTTCACAATGTGAAAGCCCTCATTTACAACAGTAATTTGGGGGTTTTTTTATGACTTCACAAATTGCAGCGTATAGATATATTTCTATAAAGTAATTCCTTAAAATTTAATTATGATTGATCATTTTGAAATGCTTAAAAGCTTTATCAAAAATCAAGTTGAAATAGCAGAATCTGAATTAACAGATTTCATTCAACAATGCCAATTAGTTGAATTTCCAAAGGGGACATTAATAATGAAAGCAGGCGAGCCGCAGTACTGCTTATATTTTATTACAAGAGGACTTGTTAAAAACTATATAAGTTTAGAGACTGGGGAGACTAAAATATACAATTTTAGAATAGAAAATATGCAAGTTACAGGCTATGCTTTGTATAACTATAATGATAATCTTAAAGCCTTAGTTAATGTAATGTGTGTAGAAGATAGCACGATGATCAAAGTTCCCTTAACAGCGATTAAATATGTCGTCGAAAATATAAAGAATGGGGAGCGATTGGGAAGATTTATGGCAGAATATCATGTCATTGAAATGATGAATTATATCATAGAAAGAGATACTAAATCTATTATTGAAAGATATACTAATTTAGAAAAAAAATATCCTAATATTCATAATCGACTTCCTCAGCGTATGATAGCTTCCTACTTAGGTATTACACCTGTTCACTTATCAAATTTAAAAAAGAGCAGAAAAAATTCTATATAATATTTTGAATATTAAAA
>CAZWTV010000153.1:0-3637 GCA_964637225.1 uncultured Sediminibacterium sp. | reverse complement strand
TAGTATTTAATATATTTATTTATACTCTTTTTTCGCCTAATTTATACCCGGTTTTGGAACTGTATTTTTAGTAGGTTTTTAACATTAAAATAGGAGTTCCTTCCCCCACATTTTCTCTGGGCCTTTTTATAACTTTTTGATTTTATGCTTTATACGTCATAATTAATTACTTTTAATGAGCATAAAGTATTAATTTTTAACCTCATGGAGGCCATTTTAAAAAATATTGAAAATCTATATAATACCATTGAAGCTCAACCTTGGGATAGAATTCAAAAAATACCCCAAAGTGGTGGAGATCGTATTTATTTTAGAATAAGTCAGGGTACTCAATCCTTCATCGCAACTTATAATATTAATATTAAGGAGAACCAGACCTTTATTTACTTTGCCAATTATTTTCATGAGAAGGGAATGCCAGTTCCCAAAATTCTTGCGGTCAATGCTTCTTGCGATACTTATTTGCAAGAAGATGTAGGGACTGTTTCCTTATTAGATGTTTTAGAGCAAGAAGGAAAAACTGAAAAGGTATTGACTTTATTTAAAAAAAGTCTAACTGCTTTAGCTCAATTACAAATCATAGGTGCCAAGGGTTTGGATTATTCTAAATGTTTAACCTCCAAATATTTTGGTAAACATTCAATATTAACAGACTTGCTGTATTATAAATATTATTTTTTAGATACACTTCAGTATCCTTATGATAAACAAGCATTGATTGATGAATTTGAAATACTCAGCGATCAATTAGCAGTAAATCATTTTGATAATTTTATGTTCCGTGATTTTCAAAGTAGAAATATTATGGTGCAAAATGACGAGGTTTATTTTATTGACTTTCAGGGGGGGATGCAAGGTGGTTTGCCTTATGATGTGGCTTCTTTATTATGGCAAGCAAAAGCTGCTTTATCCAATGAATGGAAAGAAAAGTTACTAGATCATTATATACAAGAATTACAAAAATTGTTGCCGAGTACTTTAGAAGCTTCTGCCTTTAAAAAACAATATCAAGGTTTTGTTTTATTGAGGTTATTACAAGTATTAGGTGCCTATGGTTTTAGAGGATTGTTTGAAAGAAAGGCGCATTTTTTAACTAGCATTCCTCTTGGTTTAGAAAATTTAAAAAATTTTTTAAAGACCTATACTTTAGATAAAGACACACCTGTATTTGCTTCTATTTTGCATTGGATGGTGAGTGATGAAGTGATTGCACGCTTTACACCACCCACTGCTAATGCGAATACACCTTTAGTCATTACGGTTAATAGTTTTAGTTATAAAAAAGGAATTCCCGCTGATGACTCTGATCATGGAGGCGGTTTTGTTTTTGATATGCGAGCAATTTTGAATCCTGGAAGAATAGATGCATATAAAAATCAATCTGGTTTAGATAAACCCGTTCAAGATTTTTTAGAACAAAGAACAAAAATGAATGGTTTTTTAAATAGTGTTTGGGATTTAATTGATATTACAGTGGAAGATTATTTAAAAAGAGGTTTTACTTCTTTGCATATCAATTTTGGTTGCACAGGCGGGCAACATAGAAGTGTATTTGCTGCTGAGCAAACAGCCCGACATCTTCGAAATAAATACAAAATAAAAGTATTGCTAACACATACCAATAAAGATAATTGGGTTAAATAATTTTTGTATGAAAGCAATGATTTTAGCTGCAGGACTGGGTACAAGGCTTAAACCTTTTACCGATTTTCATCCTAAAGCTTTGGCTTTGGTAAATGGAAAATCATTGTTGCAAAGAAATATAGAGTATTTACAATCTTTTGGTATCTATGAAGTAGTAGTGAATGTGCATCATTTTGCAGATCAGATAAAGGAAGCCCTACTTGCAAATACTGGTTGGGGTTCCCAAGTTTTAATTTCAGATGAAAGCGCAGAAGTGCTAGAAACAGGGGGCGGTGTTTTACATGCTCGCTCTTTTTTTGAAATGGAAGAAAATTTTTTAGTCATGAATGCCGATATTTTAACCAATCTTGATATGGATAAACTTATAGCGGCAGATAAAGTTTTGTCTGATGGTGCTCAAAACTATATTGCTACTTTGGCAGTTACCAGTAGGGTATCAAGCAGAAATTTATTATTTACAGCAGAGGGTAATTTAATAGGTTGGAGAAATAATTCAAGTAGAGAAGAAAAATGGGCTATAGGTAATGAAATAGATACAAGCGACACAGGACAAACTTTTATGGCAAAAGCTTTTAGTGGAATACAAATTTTACACAGAAGTTTTTTTAATCATATTTCATTGAAAGGCAAGTTTTCTCTAATAGATGCTTATTTAGATCTCGCCAGTAACGGCACTATTGGATATTATGATCACAGCGATAGTATTTTATTAGATGTAGGCAAGCCTGAAAATATTGAAAAAGCAGCAACCCTTTTTACATAATAAGTGGTGCTTAAATTTTCGCAGTTACTTTTTTTCATTTACACTTTTATGTAAATTTTCTTTTTATCTAAATAGTAAGCGAGTAGTGCAAAAAAAGTAATAAAACTTAAAGCATATACAAAAGAGCCTACTCGTAAATCACTATTTATGTTTTTACAAATATGTTCATAAAACCAAGGTAGCGCTGAAGTATACACAGGTGCCCCGTTTTCGTCATTGTGATCTACCCATCTTAATAAAGCTAAAACACGTGGTAAAAAACCGCTGAGCACAAATACAAATAATGGATTTTTTCCAAATACATCAAAAAAATGACTCCACTTACCTTTCCAATTTTGAAACTCTAATAAATATATAAACATACCTAAACTTACCATGGCAAGTCCAGTGGTATAGAATACATAGCTGCTGGTCCATATTTTTTTATTAATAGGAAAACTAAAATCCCAGATATAACCCACCAGCACTAATAATACTCCTGTTAAAAGTAGTTGTGCTAACATTTCATAATTTTTTCCTTTTAGTTGAATGTATTCACCCACTAAATAACCTAAAATAACTTGTACTATGGCAGGCAAAGAACTGGTTAATCCTTCTGGATCAAAAGGAACTCCTTCCCCTTTATAAATATGAGATACTCCTAAAATAGATTGGTCAATATTATTTCCAAAATAACCTGATAAACTAAAGGGATGTCCTGTAGCTCCTAAAGCATAAGTTAGTACCCAATAAATGACTAAAATCATCATACCTATGAAAAGGGCTATTCGCGATTTTCCGTAATAAATAATAATAGATGCAAAAAAATAACAAATAGCAATTCTTTGTAGTACGCCTAAAATACGCACCATTTCCCAGGGTTTAAAAACCAAGCCTGTATCTGACCATTTAATAAATGGACTCCAATTTAAAAATAAACCAATACCAAAAATTAAAACAGTGCGCTTAATAATTTTTGTCCAAAATACTGCACTAGTTCCCTTCTGTAATTTCGGCATTACAAAAGACATGGCATTACCAACTGCAAATAAAAAAAAAGGAAAAACTAAATCAGTGGGAGTACAGCCATGCCAATTCGCATGACCCAATGGACTATAAATATGGGCCCAAGAACCTGGGTTATTGACAAGAATCATAAGTGCCACTGTGGCTCCTCTAAACACATCTAAAGAATAATATCTTTGTTCACTCATAGTATTTTATATTATAAATTATTTACTAATAAATAAC
>CAZWTV010000152.1:0-3676 GCA_964637225.1 uncultured Sediminibacterium sp. | reverse complement strand
AAAATAAGGCATGCCTCCCTTTGGGGAAAAGGAATCATAATCTAAACCCAGAATGATATATACATAATAAGCAATAGTAGCCGTTAAATTAGACTCCAATGGATCACTACCTTGAATTTTATTTTCATAAAACTCAATGGGCTGAGAAAGTTGATATTTGAAAGTAAATTTAGCATCCTGCATATTCAATACCGAGCTATTATAACTTGAATTATAAATAGGTCTATTTGAAACAATACTTAATTTAGCCTCGTATACTCCTGGAGAAATAACAGATTCTATAGTAATATAAAAACTACATTCAATTTTTTCTTCTGTAGAAAAAGCATCATTAGACCACTTTCTTTGATTTATAAAATCTTTTAATTGATTTTGAAGTTGAGGAAATACTTTTGCATCTACTTGATTGTCCACCTTACTGGATTGAATGGAGATAGTGGCCGCCAATTCTTGAGCATACAAATTTCCAATACTGAATAACAAAAAAGAAAATATATATAATAACTTTTTTAACATAGTATTTTTAAAGTATCCTAAAATACAAAAACGTCCCGACAACTCAATAGTTCGGGACGCTCTTTAATATAAAAGTGTAAAAACTAACGGAATAAATCAGTTTCTTCGTTTTTACGGAAATAAATTTTATCGTCGATGAACTCTGCAGTTGCTAAAATAGCAGGGTTAGGCATACGCTCATAAGCTTTAGAAATTTCAATCTGTTCTTTATTCTCATGAATTTCTTCCAAACTATCGGTATGACTAGCAAATTCTTCTAATTTACTATGCAATTCTTCTCTTATAGAAATGCTAATTTGATTAGCTCTTTTGGAAATAATAGAGATGGACTCGTATAAGTTTCCTGTTTTTGCCTTTAATGCTTTTAAACTTTTTGTTTCTACAACAGAAGGGGTGTTGGCACCCATATTTCTTCTTAATTTGCTCATTTTATTAAATTTAAATAATTATCAGTTTGTTTTTTTATTTTTTTTGCTTCCGGTAACAAAGGGCTGTCACTATAACGATCTACAAAATCGTTGTACTCAACAACTACTTTTTCAAACCTTTCTTTTTGCTTATCCACAAAACTATTCAGCGCAAATTGATAATAGGCTTTTAAAGTTAGTAATTTATACTTGTCTGCATTTTTAGAATCGGGGTACCCATCAGATAATAAACCATAAGAAATAGCTGCGGCTCTGTATAAAGCTAAGTCGGAATACAAGGTAGCTGTTTTAAAATCTTTCAATTCTAATTTTGCTCTTGATGCATCAATTACTTCAGTAGCATCTTTTACCCTTGCACTCGTTGGGTGACCATCAATAAATTGTTGCATTAATTGTATGGTTCTATTCGTTGTGGTTTGGTCTAATTCTGCTTTTGGTGAACGCTTAAAATAAGTATAAGCTCTTAAATAATCTACTTCTTCAGTTTTTGGACTATTAGGGAAATACTCCACGAAAGTTTTAAACAAATTTTCTGCGTTCTCATAATCTTTGTCGAAGTAATAAGAGTTGGCAAATTTTAAATATAATTCTTCGTAGCGTGGTGTTCCTTTCACAAATGGCATTACCGATTCAAAGAGCTGCTGTGCGTTAGAATATTTTTTTTGTAAAAAATAACTTTCTGCCATTTTAACCTTATAGTCGGTATCCTTATTCTTTAAAATTTTCTGAAATTTTGAAGTACAAGAAGACAGGGCCAAAACAAGGGAAAAGGCTAGCAATATTCTATTCATACAGGGATGCGAAATTAAATAATAATCCTCAATTTATGACTAAAAATAGTTCAAAAGGAAGCCCTGGCAGTTAAGATTATGATAAAAAAAGCCCCGAATAGCTGTGCTAATCGGGGCTATATCAATTACTTAGAGGCACTAGGCTTCTTTATCAGAGGCTTTATCATCGTTCATTTTAGCTTTAATTTCAGCCAAAGCACCTAAATCACCTAATGTAGATTTCTCCACTTTTGCTTGTATATTTTTTACAGCTTTTTTAGTTTTTTCTGTTTCTGCTTTAGCTTCTTTTTTAGCTACTTCTTTTTCTTCATTGATAGCTTGCTCCCAAATTCTAGCATGACTTACTACAATTCTCTTTTCATTACGATCAAATTCAATCACCATGAATTTAGCAGTTTCCTCAGCTTGAACTTGTTTACCATCTTCTTTACTTAAATGACGATTAGGTGCAAAACCTTCAAGTCCGTGTGGCAATTGAACAATAGCACCTTTTTCATCTTTACGAACAATGGTACCATCGTGAATAGACCCTATGGCAAAAGTTTCTTCTAATGCATTCCATGGATCTTCTTCTAATTGCTTGTGACCTAATTGTAATTTCCTATTTTCTTTATCAATATTTAAAATTTTAATATCGATAGATTCTCCCACTTTCACGTACTCTGAAGGATGATTAAAACGCTTCAACCAGCTTAAATCACTGATATGAATCATTCCTCCAATGCCAGATTCTAATTCAATAAATACACCATAAGGAGTAATATTTTTTACAACTCCTTTATGTTTACTTTGTTCTGGAAATTTATTTTCAATAGAACTCCAAGGATCTTGAGACATTTGTTTAATACTCAAGCTCATTTTACGAGCTTCTTTATCTAATGTGACAACTTTAGCTTCATGCTCGTCGCCCAATTTGAAAAATTCTTTTGCATTGATGGGTGTATTAGCCCATGTAATTTCAGAAACATGAACTAAACCTTCTACGCCTGGTTGAATTTCTAAGAAAGCTCCATAATCTTCTATATTAACCACTTTACCTTTCACCACACTACCTTCTAATAATACTTGTGGTAACACATCCCAAGGATGTGGAGTTAATTGTTTTAATCCTAAACTAATACGTTTTTTGTCATCATCAAAGTCTAATACTACGACTTGTATTTTTTGATCTAATTTAACCACTTCACTTGGGTGAGAAATTCTACCCCAAGAAATATCAGTGATGTAAAGTAAACCATCCAAGCCACCTAGGTCCATGAACGCACCAAAGTCTGTAATGTTTTTTACAACACCTTCTAGTACTTGACCTTTTTCTAATTTGCTCATAATTTGAGCACGTTGTGCTTCAATATCACTTTCAATTAAAGCTTTATGTGATACCACTGCATTCTTTATAGTTTCGTTAATCTTCACTACTTTAAATTCCATTGTCTTTCCAACGAATTGATCATAGTCAGTGACAGGCTTTACATCAATTTGAGAACCTGGTAGGAATGTTTCCATACCAAATACATCCACTATTAAACCACCTTTTGTTTTGCTAGTTACTAATCCTGTAACTACTTCACCTGTTTTATGTACTTCCATAATTCTTTCCCAAGCACGGAAAATACGAGCCGACTTACGACTTAAATGAAGATTTCCATCGCGATCTTCTTTTTCAACCACCATAACTTCCACCGTATCTCCAGTCTTAACACCATTGGTATCACGAAACTCATTCAATGATACAAGACCATCGCTTTTAAAACCAATGTTTACTACCACATCCGTTTTAGTTAAAGCAACTACTAATCCATTCATAATTTCGCCATCAGCAATTTGTACGAAAGTGTCATCGTACACTTTGTCATACTTTACTCTTTCAGCTTCAGCATAATGCCTTAAATTACGTTTATCAACGCTCCAGTCAAAATCGTCATGAGCTGTAATAATTTGTTC
>CAZWTV010000151.1:0-3677 GCA_964637225.1 uncultured Sediminibacterium sp. | reverse complement strand
AAAATATTCCACCTGGGCATGCATTTCATCTTGAATTTCATAAATAATTTCTTGCAGCATATCCTTGGGCGCTAAATATAAATTTGCAGGAAAGATGGCTGCGTTTTCCATCGTCTCTATCCTTTTGCCGCTTTCTACTTCTATGCTTTCAATGGTTTCAATTTCATCTCCAAAAAAAGTAATTCTATAACCATAGTCTACATAAGGCAAACGAATATCTACCGTATCGCCATTCACCCTAAATGAACCCCTATCAAATTCTGTTACAGTTCTGTGATAAAGACTATTCACCAGTTGATGTAAAAAGGCCTGTCTAGATATTATCATGCCGGCATGAATTCTGATAATACCTTTTTCGTATTCGGTAGGGTTCCCCATTCCATATATACAACTAACGCTTGCTACAATAATAATATCTCTGCGCCCGCTTAATAACTGTGCGGTGGCCTGTAGTCTTAGTTTGTCTAGCTCTTCATTTATACTTAAATCTTTTTCAATATAAACACCAGAGGTTGGTAGGTATGCTTCTGGTTGATAATAATCATAATAAGAAACAAAATATCCTACGGCATTGTTGGGAAAAAATTGTTTGAACTCTCCGTAAAGCTGTGCAACCAGTGTTTTGTTGTGTGTTAAAACAAGCGTGGGCCTCTGAACATTTTGAATAAGATTGGCAATAGTAAAAGTTTTACCACTACCGGTTACGCCTAAAAGAATTTGATACCTCTCTTGTTCTAAAACCCCTTCGGTGAGTGCCTTAATGGCTGTTGGTTGATCGCCCGAAGGGGTATAGTTGGATACTAACTGGAATGGCATTAGCAAATTTACATGCTATAGGCCATCTAAAAACATAGAAAGTTTTTCGATAGCTTTTGCAGTTTCATTTATTTGCTCTTTAGCTTCTGTCCAATTTTTTTGTTCAATCGCTTCACGTACACCAGGTACTGTTTTTACGCCATAACCAGTATAAAAACCTGGCGCATAAATGGTGTGTTTAAACCAGGGTCTTCTAGGCAGCCCCGTTTCTGATAATAATTTTTGTTCTGCTGTATAAATTTTTGAATTCAATACTGCTAATTGTTCTGTTGTGCCCTTTGTTTTAACCTCTTCCACATGTGCGGCTGCTTTTTCAAGCTTTGAAAGGGCGTTTAATATTGGAGTAAAATCAATATAAGGAACTTCGGGTAAAAGCTGGGGAAGGCTTAGTCCCTCTGTTGGATCTGCAGCATATGCATATGCTTTTTTATTCACTAGTTCGTTTTCAACAGTCGTTTTTTCTCTTAATTGATCTACATTATTTATTAATTCATTAATATAGCCCTTGATGGTTTTATGAAGTGAGTTATAATCAAAGGGTAATACGTCTGCATCTGCGAGCCTTAGCGTCACCCTGCCCGATGTTTTTGCTAAGGTTACACCATAATCAAATTTAGGGTCCTTAAATCTTTTATACATATCATATGAATCATAAATAGAATGATATTCTCCTCCTTCGTTTTCTCCTCCATATCCTATGCTTAATGAAGGAATGCCCAGGTGTTGTATGAAAGAAGAATAATCAGAACCAGAGCCCATAGCGCCCAGCGGATAATTACTCGCAGCAAATGCTTCTTTTTTTGCTGCTATACTAACAGCATTTGTTGCACGAGCAGATTTATATCTTTCAAAAACCGAAACACCTGTTTGCGGATCAAGAACTGTTTTACTAATTTCTGTAATTAAAGGTATAAAAGCATGTGAGCCTTCTGCGTCTAAAAAGCCTCTTCCATTTCCATCAGAGTTTATATAGGCAACAGCCTTGGCTTGTAATTCGGCGGCATGGTCTTCCACCCACTCGGTGGATCCCATTAACCCCGGCTCTTCTGCATCCCATGCGCAATACACCAATGTTCTTTTAGGTCTCCATCCTTGTTTTAATAATCCGCCAATGGCAATCGCTTCTTCTAATTCAGCAGCCATGCCACTTATAGGATCTGCAGCACCATTTACCCAACCATCATGATGATTGCCTCTTACAATCCACTGATCAGGAAAATCAGATCCTTTAATTGTTGCAATTACATTTATTCCGGGTCTTAACTTCCAATCAAATGCTAATTTCAAATGAACCATTGATTTACTTGGACCAATATGATACGTAAATGGTAGTCCGCCAACCCAGCTTTTTGGGGCAACGGGTCCTGTCATATCTTTTAATAATGGTGCAGCATCACCATAGCTAATAGGAAGTACGGGTATTTTTAATAAGTTAACAGCATCATGATGATCCACTCTTGGGGCGTTAGAGGTAGAGGCTATATTAGGCGTGGTGGGATCTCCTGGATAAATTACCATATCCATAATGGAACCCCTTTGTACTGTTTGGTCATTTTTAAATGAGCCGATGGGATATTCATCCCCAGCACCATAACCATCATCTATGGGGTCGGAATAAATCAAACAACCAATAGCTCCGTGTTCTTGTGCCACTTTGGGCTTTATGCCCCTCCAACTTCTACCATATTTTGCAATCACTATTTTTCCCTTTACGTCAATACCATATTTAGCAAGGGTTTCATAATCTTCTGGTAAACCATAATTTACAAATACCAAATTGGCGGTTACATCTCCATCGGCGCTCCAGCAGTTGTAAGTGGGTAGTTGGTCTGCCTGATTTGAAGTGGCGTCTTCTTTAAGTGGTGTTTCTTTTAATTTGGCTTTATAATTCGTAACACCCGACATTTCAAGTACTCTGGTGAGTGGGGTGGGGAACATGAGCTGATATATTTCTGTTTTAGTTTCCCAGCCCGCCTCCTTAAAGATTTTTACAATTTGATCTGCAACAAATTTTCCTCCCTGTGATCCCACGTGGTGTGGCACCGATGAAAGTATTTTAATATTTTGACTCACCCTGCTTGTGCTTAATTGTGCGTCAAAATCTTTTTCAATTTTATTTTGTTTGTCTGCACTTTTAAAACCCAAAATTGTGTTTTGCGCTACTGCTGAATAATTCCATGCACCCATTGTGGCAAAGGAAATTACTAGTATAAAATTTTTTACTGCGTTTTTTATTTTTTTCATCTTTAAATTTTTTCGATTTGATATTACATATTAAATGTTTCTTTTTAAATAATCGGTATAGTCCGGTAATTTATATTCATAGGCCTCTTGCATGAAACGAGAGGTCATTAAAAAGTCGGCAGTGGTTCTATCGCAAGCCATGGGAAGGTTCCATGCTACCGCTAATCTTAATAGGGCTTTCACATCGCTATCGTGTGGTTGTGCTTCCATGGGATCAAAGAAAAAAAAGATAACATCTATGTCACCAGTTGCAATCATAGAGCCAATTTGTTGATCGCCGCCCAGCGGGCCGCTTAATAATTTTTTCACAGGCTGGTCTAGCGCCTCTTCTATTAGCTTACCCGTGGTTCCGGTTGCCACCAGAGTATGTTTTGATAGTGCGACTTTATTATAAACCGCCCATTCTATTAAATCTCTTTTTTTATTATCATGCGCAATTAGTGCGATCTTTTTTCTTTTTTCAAGTTTTCTGATATTATTGGCCATGATAATAGGGTTGAAATATTAATTAATAGACAAGGTTTGGTTTCTTAATAAAAAGAGTGATACCAAGGTACCAAAAATTATTGGTTGTGGAATACTTATATATTGTAAAATAAGAATTATAAATAGTAGAT
>CAZWTV010000150.1:0-3694 GCA_964637225.1 uncultured Sediminibacterium sp. | reverse complement strand
ACCAAATGTTGAAGTGCCTGGTGTAGGAAAGTTGGGTTATTATCCCAACAGAAATTCAATTTCATAGGTAGATACCTATAAATTAGGTGAAGTTCAAAATTTTATGAGAACTACATTAAGACATCCACATTTTTTAGTAGGATGGAATGCCATTGTTCAATTAAAATTAACCGATGAATCTCCTTTAAGTTTACTAGAAAATACGAAAATTAAAGATTGGATAAAAAACCATTTACAAAAGCATCAATTAGAAAATAAATACCATGCTTTTTTACAAAATGAAATTATAAAAAATCAATTTGAATATTTAGAATTTAATAGCGAATTAATAATTCCTTCTGAATATCAAAACAGTGCTGCCATACTGCAATGGATTTTAGAGCAAAAATGGAAATTACAAACAGCCGATAAAGATTTAGTAGTCATGATGCACGAAATTGAATACACCTTGAATTCAAAAAAATTTCAAGTACAAAGTTATATGGTTCAAAAGGGGAAAAACCATACTGAGACCGCAATGGCAACTACAGTTGGATTGCCTCTTGCTATGAGCGTTTGTGCTTATTTAAATGGCAAAATTCCTTTAACAGGTTTACACATTCCCACTCACCCATCTATCTATGAACCAATTTTAAAAGATTTAAAAGAAAACGGAATTTTCTTTGAAGAAATAACCAAAGAAATAAATTAAATATATTTTAGGATGCCTTAGGTGGATCCCATTCAAAATCTAATTGTCTTTTTTCCAAACTAGCTGCAATAACTTTGATGGTAACTTTTTCACCCATGTTGAATTTTCTTCCAGATTTCAATCCAACTAATGCATAATCGGATTCTACTAATCTAAAATCATCCCATTTTGATAAAGAGACTGTGCTTACTAAGCCTTCACATTTATGTTCTATAGTTTCTACCCAGAAACCAAAACTTGAAACTCCACTTATAATTCCTTCAAAACTATGACCAAGATAATCTCTCATAAATTCGACTTGCTTATACTTATTGGCTGCCCTTTCCGATTCCATAGCCGCTCTCTCTCTTTCACTACAGTGAATACATTTTTGTTCTAGCTCTTTATCATTGATAGGATTATTCATAAGTACAGAATGAACAATACGATGTACCAAGATATCGGGATACCTACGAATGGGTGAAGTAAAATGACAATAGAATTCAAAACCAAGTCCATAATGTCCAATATTTTCTGTGGTATAAACAGCCTTGGCCATAGTTCGAATACCTAATTGTTCTAATACATGTCTTTCAGGCTTATCTTGAGCAGCTTTCATTAATTCATTAAAACTATGTGCAATTTGTAAAGGACTACTAATATCAAAGGCATAACCATGTTTTTTAGCAAATACAATGAATGGTGATAATTTCTCCTCATTGGGCTCATCATGAACTCGATAAGGAAAGGGAAGTAATTCTTTTTTTATTTTAACCTGACCCATTTTTTGTGCAATGAGTTGATTGGCTAACAACATTAATTCTTCGATTAATTGATGCGACTCTTTACTTTCTTTTATTGTGATGCCAGTGGGTTTGCCATGTACATCTAAAATAAAACGTACTTCTTGAGATGAAAAATTAATTGCACCATTATCAAATCTGGCTTTTCTTAATTTTTGCGTCCAATTCAATAACCATTCTATTTCTACAGCATGATCCCCTATTTTAGTTTCTATAATTTCTTGTACTTGTTCGTAAGTGAATCTTCTTACAGAATGTATAATAGTTTTACCAAACCACGTATGCACCACTTTATCAGTAGCATCTACTTCAAAACAAGCTGAGAAAGTAAGTTTATCTTCATTAGGCCTTAAAGAACATAATTCATTTGAGATTCTTTCGGGCAACATAGGATAAACTCTATCAGGTAAATAAACAGAAGTGGCTCTTTCATAAGCTTCTTTATCAATGGCAGCATAAGGCTGTACAAAATGACTCACATCAGCAATATGTACTCCAATTTCAACATTGCCATTGGGTAAATTTCTAAATGAAATGGCATCATCAAAATCTTTAGCATCTACTGGGTCAATGGTAAATGTGAGTATCCCTCTATAGTCTTTTCTTCTTGCTATTTCTTCATCATTAATTTTTTCAGACAAATTTTTTGCATAGTTAATTACTTCTTCACTAAAGTTTAAGGCAAATCCAGCTTCTGCCACAATAGATTGCATTGCTAAATCATTTTCTTGTTCTGGAGTAAATATTTTTACTACCTCACCTTCTGGCTTTCTTGAAGGTTTTTCCCATTTAGTTAATTGGACGATGACCCTATCTTTATCTTTGGCCCCATTTAATTTTGACATAGGAATATATATGTCTGGCATGGGCGAGATGGCACTTGGAATAAAAAAAGCATTTGTTTCTCTTACTTGCATGGTACCAGCAAATGAAACTTGTTTCCTTTTTAAGACTTCAAGTATCTTACCTTCTTTTTTCCCAGAGGACTGTCTAATTTTTGTAACTTTTACACGTACTTCATCTCCTTTAAGTGCTGTGTTAAAATCATTGGGATATACTAATATATCATTTTCCATTCCAGTTACCATTACGAATCCCATACCCGATTTGGCAATATCTAAAACACCTTTATAAGAAGTAACAATAGGTTTCTGCTGGGTAGTTATTTTCTTATTATTTGATTTTTTTTCTTTCTTTTTAGTTCTCATTTAATTTTTTATAAAATTGTGTTACATAATTTTTTACCAATTCGTTAAAGACAGGTTCAGCGTCAAATAAAAATTGAGGTTGAATGGGAATCACATATAATGGTAAATTATGCAACTCTTCTGTGTATTTAATGAGCCTTACAGCATCTTTTTCAGTGGTTAATATTAGTTTACTTTTAGCTTGAATTTCATTTAATTTCTGTTTAATTTCTTCTAAATCCTCAATCGAGAAGATATGATGATCACTATAACTTAATTGATAATAGGTATGTGTATGTTCGTGTAAATAATTTTTTAATGGTAGAGGATTCGCAATTCCACATACCAATAATACTTCATCTCTGGGCGATAACATCCATTGCTCTGATGGATTATAAATATGATAGGGTGTTCCATATTGAATACTAGTGAAAAATAAACTTTGGTGTAAGGAGGGATTTAATTTTTCAGTAATTTCCTCTTTTTCTTCTGTACTTAAATTAGAAGGACATTTTGTAACAATAATAATATCTGCCCTTTCTGCAGAATTTCTGTCGTCTCTTAAATCACCTGTGGGTATAAAAAAATCATCACAATATAGATTATCATATTCAGTTAAAAGTATATTAAAACCAGCTTGAATCTCTCGATGTTGATAGGCATCATCTAAAATAATTACTTCCAATTTTGGTACATCTTGTATTAATTGAACCACAGCTTCAATTCTTCTTTCTCCCACACTTACCGATACATTTGGATATTTTAAATGAAATTGCATGGGTTCATCTCCAATTTCTAAAGCAGTAGTGGATTGCGTAGCTAAAGCATATCCTTTTGTTTTTCTTTTATAACCTCTACTTAAGGTTGCAGATTTAAAATCATTTGAAAGTATAGATAAAAGATGTTCCACCATGGGTGACTTCCCGGTCCCCCCCATGGATAAATTTCCAATACAAATTAGAGGCAGGTTAAATGAGGTAGCACTGAGATAATTTTTATCATATAACCAATTTCTGAAAAAAACAAGCCAACCA
>CAZWTV010000149.1:0-3798 GCA_964637225.1 uncultured Sediminibacterium sp. | reverse complement strand
GAAGTAAACTTGGTTTAAGTGAAGACTTTATCTCAAGATATATGGATGCTGTACATATGGAAAGTATTAATCATCAAAATAAAATAATGAATAATTAATTAGGCGCCCCTTTAAAAATTTTCTTTTGTTGAATAAAACTAAGTATAGATGAAAAACTGGAAAGTAAAATTCTCAAATCAAACAGTCTCAATTTTTTTAGAGGGTAAGTTTATACATATTCATAAAATAATTGATACTTCAAATGCTTTTTACATCACAGATGAAAATATTTATGCTTTACATGAAACAAAATTTAAAGGAAAGAAAACAATAGTGATTCCTGCGGGGGAGCAATATAAACAACAGGCTACTGTTGACTTCATTATAGAAGCTTTGATCAATTTTGGGGCTACTAGACAAGCCATATTAATTGGTATTGGTGGAGGAGTTGTCACAGATATAGTAGGTTATGTAGCTGGTATATATATGCGAGGTGTTACAGTAGGTTTTGTGCCCACCACATTACTCGCTATGGTGGATGCATCCATTGGAGGTAAAAATGGTATTGATATTGGTATTTATAAAAATATGGTTGGCATTATTAGACAACCCTCTTTTTTATTATATGATATCGACTTTTTAAAAACGTTACCCAAACACCAATGGGAAAACGGATTTGCAGAAATCATTAAGCATGCTGCAATAAAAGATGCATCTATGATGAAGGAACTTTTCAATTATGATCTTTCTTATTATCAAAAAAATAAAAAAGCTTTACAGCAGTTAATTGAAAAAAATGTTCAAATAAAAGTAAAAGTAGTCCAAAAGGATGAGTTTGAAAAAGCCGATCGCAAATTGTTAAATTTTGGACATACTCTTGGACATGCCATTGAAAATAATTATGCTTTATTACATGGTCATGCTATAAGTATTGGAATGGTGTATGCTGCAAAAATTTCACAGGTATTAGAAGGTTTTGCAGACACGGGATTATTAGTTGATACATTAAAAAAATATGGTTTACCCACGGCTATGCGTTTTGATTTAAAACAAGCCATGGAAGTTATGCAGAAAGACAAGAAAAAATCAAATGCGGGTATGCAATATGTATTACTTCATAAAATAGGTAAGGCAGTATGTCAAACTATTCCCATGAATTCATTAGAGAAATTAATAAAACTTTATTCTTAAAATGCGAGCTATAGTATATCCAAGCAAATTAAATGGATCTCAAATGGCTTCAGCCAGTAAAAGTTCTATGCAAAGAGCTTGTGCGGCTGCCTTAATTCATAAAGGCAAAACTATAATTCATAATCCCGGATACTCTAACGATGATTTGGCTGCTATGGATGTGATTCAGAAATTAGGAGCAGAAGTTCAAAAAACTGAGGCAGGCAGTATTGTGGTGAATTCAGACGGAGTCAAACCTGTTGGTTCTTCTATGAACTGTGGAGAAAGTGGACTTGGTATTAGAATGTTTACACCTATTGCAGCTTTAAGTAATCAATCAATACAAATTGAAGGAAGGGGTAGTTTGGTGAAAAGGCCTATGCATTTTTTTGATGAGATTTTACCTCAAGTGGGTGTGAAAGTGCAGTCACAAAAAGGTTTTTTACCTATCCAAATTCAAGGGCCATTGGTGCCAAGCGCACTAACTATAGATGGTTCTTTAAGTTCACAATTTTTGACAGGTATCTTAATGGCTTTTGCGGCCACAGAAAATTATAATGTTGAAATAAAAGTAACTGACTTAAAAAGTAAACCTTATATAGATTTAACTTTATCTGTTTTAAATGAATTTGGTTGGCATATAGTTCATAAACATTATGAGAGCTTTCGTTTTCTCGCTCACAAGCCATTAAAGTCAATCATTGAATATACTGTGGAAGGAGATTGGAGTGGAGCTGCCTTTTTATTAGTGGCAGGTGCTATTGCTGGCCCCATAAAAGTAAAAGGTTTGCAATTAAATTCTACTCAGGCTGATAAAAAAATTATGGAAGCTCTTAAGTTGGCAAACGCAACTGTAAAAATTGAAGAAGATGGAATTGTTGTAGGTACTTCTAATTACTTAAGTAATAATTTAACTGCTTTTGATTTTGACGCCACAGATTGTCCTGATTTATTTCCACCTCTTGTATCATTAGCCAGTGTATGTAAAGGGGTAACCAAAATAAATGGTGTGAGTAGGTTGTTACATAAAGAAAGTAATAGAGGACTTACACTACAAACAGAGTTTGCAAAAATGGGAATAAAAATTGATTTGATGGAGGATCAAATGCTAATTTGGGGTGGAGCTGAAATAAGATCTTGTAATGTTTTCTCTCAACACGATCATCGTATAGCGATGGCTTGTGGTGTAGTGGCATTAGTGGCAAATGGCCCTATTGAAATAACTGAAGCAGAAGCTATTCAAAAATCGTATACAGACTTCTTTATGCATTTGCGGAATTTAGGTGCTAAAGTTGATATTCAATAAAATGTGTAACTTGTAATAACGAATTATAGTCATGAATAAATTTGGAACCTTATTTACCGTACAAATATTTGGTGAATCTCACGGACCTTGTGTAGGCATTATCATTGATGGATGTCCTGCTGGCTTAGCAATAGATGTATCTGATTTTGTTGAAGATATGGATCGTAGAAAAGGCGGAAAACAGAAAGGTACCACGCCACGTCAGGAAGATGATATACCTATTTTTAAAACGGGTCTATTTAACGGTAGTACCACGGGTGCCCCTTTGATGATGCTTTTTGAAAATAATAATACAAGAAGCTCCGATTATGAAAAGCAACGATCTGTTCCAAGACCTGGTCATTCCGACTTTACTGCTCATCACAAATTTGGTGGATTTGAAGATTATAGGGGAGGGGGACATTTTAGTGGAAGATTAACAGCTGCTTTAGTAGGAGCTGGAGTAGTTGCAAAAAAATTATTGAATGAAATTAAAATAGAAGCTAACATTAAGTCAATCGCTGGCGAAGATGATATTGAAAAAGGCATACAAAAAGCAATTGATCAAAAAGATAGTGTAGGCGGAATTGTTGAATGTATAGTAAAGGGACTACCTATTGGATTAGGCGAACACTTTTTTAATTCTGTAGAATCTTTAATAAGTCATGCCGTTTTTTCAATTCCAGCCATTCGGGGAATCGAATTTGGAACAGGCTTTGCAGCAGCTTCTATGTTTGGAGTTGATCATAATGATGCCATTTTAGATGCCTCAGGTAAAACCAGAACTAATAATGCAGGTGGTGTGGTGGGGGGTTATACCAATGGCAATGATTTAGTTTTTAGAATTGCTGTCAAGCCTACCTCATCTACCCCCAAAGAGCAAATAACGCTGAATTGGGAGACCAATGAGCAAGAAGTATTTTCAGTTAAAGGAAGGCATGATTTGTGTATTGCACTTAGAGTTCCAGTAGTGTTAGAAGCCGTTACTGCTATTGTACTTGCCGATTTAATGTTAATAGATCAAAAAATTCCAAGAATCATTAAAAAATAATTTTATGGAAAGCGATTATATTTACCATATTACCACTTTGAAAGAGTGGGAAGCTGCTAAGATAAAAAACGAGTATACACCAATGAATTACGCAACAGAAGGTTTTATTCATTGTTCCATTGAAAAACAAATTCCAGGCGTTTTGGATCGTTTTTATAAAGGCCAAACAGGATTAGTTAAACTAAAAATTGATAAGGCCAAAGTACAAAGGCCTGTTTTATTTGAGTTGGCCCACGATTTAGATGAATTATTTCCACATATCTATGGGCCTTTAAATTTGGATAGTGTTGTAGAGGTGATCACTGTAGGATAA
>CAZWTV010000148.1:0-3800 GCA_964637225.1 uncultured Sediminibacterium sp. | reverse complement strand
TTATATGCACTTATCATGGTTAAAGTGAGTGACTGGACCCTTCAACAAAAATTTGGTTTACTTCAAATTTTAACAATCAACCCTTGGTTAGAAGCCATTATTGGATTATTATTTCTAGATTTTATAGGTGCTTATTGGGTACACAGAATTGAACATAAAGTAAAATTTTTATGGAAATTTCATATGGTACATCATGCCGATACACAGGTAGATACTACTACAGGCAATAGACATCATCCAGGGGAGTCTGTGGTAAGAGCTGTGTTTGCAATTATTGCAGTATTTGTTTTAGGTACTCCTATGTGGATGGTAATGTTATATCAAAGCTTAAGTGTGGTATTGACACAATTTAATCATGCCAACATTAAAATTCCGAAATGGTTTGATCAAAGTTTTGGATATATTATTGTCTCTCCCAATATGCACAGAATCCATCATCATTTCAAGCGCCCTCAAACCGATAGTAATTATGGAAATATTTTTTCATTTTGGGATCGTTTATTGGGTACTTATAATGATACACCCATGAATGAAATTATTTATGGACTAGATGTTATGGATAATGCTAAAGACACCTCTTTGGCATATCAACTAAAAGCCCCCTTTGATGCCTCCATTAAATCTGATTATTAATACCCTAAAAAAATTACAATAATACTATAGAGTAATGATTAAAATTGGAGCTTTCATTCCTGCACGTTATGCTGCCACGCGTTTTCCTGCAAAGCTTATGCAGTTTTTGGGAGATAAAACAGTTATTAGACACACTTATGATAATACAGTGGCTACAGGTTTATTTGATGAAGTATATGTAGTTACCGATAGTGAAATTATTTTTAATGAAATTACCTCCCACGCAGGTAAGGCCATTATGAGTAAAAAAGAACATGAAAGTGGATCCGATCGAATTGCAGAGGCAGTAGAAAATTTAGATATTGATATTGTAGTCAATGTACAAGGCGATGAGCCCTTTGTAAAAAAAGAACCTCTTGAAAAATTGATCGCAGTTTTTAAAGATGAAAAAGTAGAAGTAGCCTCCCTCATGCAGGTATTAACACATACGCAGTATATTACCGATCCTAATTATGTAAAAGTTGCAGTAGATAAAAATGCGAATGCCTTATTTTTTTCACGCAGCGTAATTCCTTATGCTAGAAATACTAACACTGCTATTACGTATTATGAACATATTGGAGTGTATGCCTTTAAAAAACAAGCACTACTTAATTTTACGAATTGGTCCATCACGCCTCTAGAAGATGCAGAAAAAATAGAGTGTTTGCGTTATCTGGAAAATGGGGTTTCAATTAAAATGGTACTAACACAATATATGGGCATAGAGATAGATACGCCAGAAGATTTAATCAAAGCCGCAAAACTTTTATAATAAATAATAATTTACTATGAATAAAGGAAAACTATTTCAATCAACAGTAGTGGCAGCGCTTGCTGGTTTTATTTTTGGATTTGATATGGTGGTAATTTCTGGTGCAGATAAACCTATTCAAGCACTTTGGCATACTACACCTTTGTTTCATGGTTTTTTTATAATGTCAATGGCTTTGTGGGGAACAGTATTGGGTTCAATTTTTGCTGGTGCCCCCACCGAAAAGTATGGTCGTAAAAAAGTTTTGATTTGGTTGGGTATCATGTTCATAGCATCAGCCATAGGTTCTGCATTGGCACAAGATCCTTATACATTTTCATTCTTTAGATTGATAGGTGGTATTGCTATTGGAGTTTCTTCGGTGGCTGCCCCTACCTATATTTCTGAAATTTCAAACAAAAATAATAGAGGGAAATTAGTGGGCATGTATCAGTTCAATATTGTTTTTGGAATTTTAATAGCGTACTTATCTAATTATTTTTTAGCAGGTTTTGACGCAGACAATGATTGGCGTTGGATGCTGGCTGTATTATTAATTCCCTCTAGTGTCTATACACTAATGACACTAGGATTACCCGAAAGTCCAAGATGGTTATTTTCTATAAAAAACGATGCGGCTGCAGCTAGAGAAACTTTAGCCATGGTGGGAGTTGAGCATATAGATCAAACACTTGAAGAAATAAAAGTAGCCAATGAACAAGAAAAAGCACAAGGTAGTCTTCAATTATTTACAAAACACCATCGAAAAATTATATCAATTGCTTTTTTTGTAGCTTTTTTTAATCAAGCTTCTGGTATTAATTTTCTTTTATACTATGCTCCTAGAATCTTAGAAGAGGCAGGCTTTGCAAAAAATAATTCACTTTTAAGCTCTATTTCTTTAGGCTTAATGAATTTGGTATTTACTTTTGTAGGCTTATGGTTAATTGACCGCATTGGTAGAAAAACATTATTAATTATTGGTTCTTTTGGATATATCATAAGCTTATCAATGGTGGCTTATGGTTTTATAAATCATAGTGCTCCAGAGTTTATGCTTAGCTTTTTATTATTATTTATTGCCGCACATGCTATTGGGCAAGGTGCTGTGATCTGGGTCTTGATTTCAGAAATATTTCCCACGCCCATTAGAGCAAAGGGTCAGGCTTTTGGAGCAAGTATACATTGGGTTTTTGCTGCACTCATCACACTAGTGACACCTATTTTTCTAGATAATGAACACGGTATTTTCAAAGAAAACCCTTGGCCAATTTTTGCATTTTTTAGTGTCATGATGGTATTACAATTAGTATGGATATTTACTAAAGTACCAGAAACCAAGGGCGTATCTTTAGAAGAGTTACAAAAGAGATTAGCTCAATAAATAGGAATAAGATTGTAACTTTAGTACTAGAAAAAAAATTAATATGCAGTTTCGAAATTTTAAAATGGTCGATTATGTAGTGTATGGACGTGGTTCTTTTAATCAAGTGGATGAAATCATTGCTCCCCATAGAAAGGACGGTTTTCCAATGATATTTTTTTTAGATCATTTTTTTATTGGAAAGCCATTGGCTACTAGAATTCCATTGAGAGGTAAAGATAAAATTGTATATGTAGATGTTACACATGAACCTAAAACAAAACAAGTAGATGCTCTGGCTGCTGAATTAAAAGCAGAGTTTGGAAATGTTAGTGGAATTATTGGAATTGGTGGTGGCTCCACACTAGATTTAGCTAAAGCGGTTTCTTTAATGATGACGAATCCCGGATCTTCTGCAGATTATCAAGGCTGGGATTTAGTAAAATTTCCCGGCGTCTATAAAGTGGGTATTCCAACGCTAAGTGGAACTGGCGCTGAAGTAAGCCGCACAACTGTATTAACTGGACCCACGCGTAAATTAGGAATGAACTCCGACTTCACACCCTTCAATCAAATTGTACTAGATCCTGAATTAACCAAAAACGTTCCTGCGAATCAACGTTTTTACACAGGCATGGATTGTTATATTCATTGTATTGAAAGTCTAGAAGGAACTTTTTTGAACGAGTTTAGTAAAAGCTATGGAGAGAAAGCCCTAGATCTTTGTCAAAAAATATTTGTACATAAAGATAAATGGGATGAAGAAAGCGACGATCAATTAATGATGGCTTCTTTTGCAGGTGGAATGAGTATTGCATACAGTCAAGTGGGTGTTGCCCATGCTATTAGCTATGGCTTGAGTTATTTATTAGGCACTAAACATGGAATTGGAAATTGTATTGTAATGAATCATTTAGAAGAATACTATCCTGCTGGTGTAAAAGAGTTTAAATTTATGGTAGAAAAAAATAAAATTGAAATTCCAACGGGAATCTGTGCTGGATTAACAGAAGAACAATTTGATTCAATGATAAATGTCTCCTTAGGTATGAAACCTTTATGGGAGCGTAC
>CAZWTV010000147.1:0-3823 GCA_964637225.1 uncultured Sediminibacterium sp. | reverse complement strand
CATAATAAGCAAAGTTGGCCAAACTCGAGCTGCCGTTTTTAACATCGTAATATCTCCTATTAAAATATTTTCTTTAGATAAAAATTGTTGTGCTCCTTCTTTGTCAGAAGTAACTACATACACTAATTTATATTTTTGATGTAGCTTACCCATTAAGTTCTCCCAAGGTACACTAACCTCTATTTTACCAGCCAAAACTAATATATATGGTATTTCTGTACTAAATAAAGCTTGTGTAGTGTCTTCCCCCTTTTTATTTGTAATTTCAAAATCAACTATAGCTGGAACAAGTCCATTGCCCTTACGCACAATAATCTCTTTTCTATCTTTATAAACATAGGATGTGTCAAAATTTTCCGGAAAATGATTGGCATCAAAGAAATAGGTTTTTCCATCTTTTAAAAATTCCATTTGAATGGAAATGGAGTCTTTCATCGCACCTTCAGGAAGTTTCATTTCTTCTACAATATCATTTCCAGCTTTATAAGGCAAACAATCTACGATAGGTAAATGTTTTAAAACATAAAATTGACCGTATCCTACCCCAGCTGTGGTGATTAATAAAATAAAAATACCCACATAACTATGTATTGTGGTTTTTACTTTTTTGAGGTTTAAAAGTAAAAATACAATAGCTACTAAAAGTACAAGATCTTTGATAAAAGATGTTTTGGGAGTTAATGCAATACAATCCCCAAAGCAACCACAGGTTTTAATTTTACCAGAAAATAAGGCATATCCAGTTAAAAAACTAAAAAATACAATGAGACTTAATAAAAGCCAGAGTGTTTGTTTATAAGGAAATTGAATTAATAAAGCTAAACCAGTGACTATTTCAAGTGTATTCATTAAAAGGGCGAAACCGAGTGTGTAGTCATTTAAAATTTGTAAACCCCAGACATCAAAAAATTCTTGCATTTTATAGCTAAGGCCTAAGGGATCGTTAGCTTTTATGCATCCAGAAAATATAAAAAGTAAACCTACTGTCCAGCGTACTATTTTTAGGAACTGTTGCATAGCTTATGTATTAATGTTTTCCTTCTTCCATTTGAATTAAAGCAAAAGCAGCATAATTAAGAATATCTACAAAATTGGCATCAATTCCTTCACTTATAATTGTTTTTCCATCATTGTTTAGAATTTGTCTTATACGCATTAATTTCATTAAAATTAAATCGGCATAACTTTCTTGACTCATATCTCTCCAGGCTTCTCCATAATCATGATTTTTATCAAGCATTGTATTTTTTGCAAAAAGTACATTTTCGTCGTACCATTTTTTTACTTGATCTACTGGAATTTCTTCTACTTTGGGATGGCCTAACTTCAATTGAATTAAACCAATGACTGCATAATTTAAGATTCCTTTGAATTCTGAGGGTATATCGTCTTGTACTTTTTGATTACCTATATCTTGTATGGTTCTGATTCGCAATGCTTTTATAAATATTTGATCTACTACAGAAATAATTCTTAAAACCCTCCATGCAGTGCCATAATCCTTTGTTTTCTTTATGAAAATATCACTACAAGAAGCAATAGCTTGATCAAATTGTAAGGAAGTTTGACTCATTAAATATCACCCAATTTCTTTGTTAATTAATATCTTTGAACTACTGCAAGATAATCAAATAAGCTTAAATTAAAACTATGTTTACTATACCTGCTAATGAATTACAATGGGAAATTAACCCACCCCAGGTAATGGGTATTTTAAACATGACACCTGATTCATTTTATGAAGCTAGCAGGTTTTCAACCATAGAAAGTGCATTAGCTCAAACAGAGGATTTTATTAGTAAGGGTGCCTCCATAATTGATATAGGCGCTCAAAGTACTAGACCTTTAGCTCAATTACATGGGCCTGAGATTGAAATAGAAAGACTTTTACCTGTAGTAAAAGCCATTCATGAAAAATATCCAAATCAACTTGTTTCTGTTGATACATTTTATGCCGATGTTGCTGAAGCTACCCTAGAGGCAGGCGCTCATATCATTAACGACATTAGTTGTGCCTCATTTGATGAAAAGATTTTAGCAGTAGTAAAAAAATATAATGCGGGATATATTGGAATGCATTTAACTGGAACAGTTCATACAATACATCATGTAGAAGAAAGAGACAACTTAATGAATTCGCTTCTTGACTATTTTGAATCTAAAAAGAAACTATTGTTAAGTTATGGAATTAAAGAATGGGTAGTGGATCCAGGATTTGGATTTGGAAAAACGGTGGAAGAGAATTTTACCCTTATTAAGAAGTTAAGTGCTTTAAAAGTACTAGAGCTTCCCATTTTGTTGGGCGTATCTAGAAAATCTAGTTTATATAAAACTTTAGGTATTACTTCAAATGAAGCTTTGAATGCAACTACCATTGCTCATACAGTAGCCTTATTAAACGGTGCCAACATATTAAGAGTACATGACGTAAAAGAAGCATCAGAAATTATACAATTACTCCCTTATTTACAATAATTATTACATTAAAATGCCTCTTCTAGGTTGAAGAGGCATTCTGGATGTATGAGTGTATTATTTTACAATAGTGAAATTTATTTTGCGGCAGGTGTTGAAGCTGCTGCTGGAGCTTTAGGTGCGATTGTTACATCTTTGATTTCAATATCGAAAGCTAAATTATCATATGCTTTAATAGTACCATTAGCCTGAGGGCCATAAGCAAGCATAGCGGGAATGTAAATGGAACCTTTACCCCCTTTACCAAAATATTTTAATCCAATGTCCCAACCAGGAATGACACTTCCTGTACCTACCCTTACATCATAAGGTTTTGAAGTGGAATCGTTTGGTTTCATATTAGTATCAAATACGTCTCCTTTTAAAGTATAACCTTTGTAAAATACACTAGCTACTTTTGTAGAGTCAATTTTGTTAGCTGCCTCCCCTGCCTCTTTAGTCACTATAAAAACTCCTTCAGGAGTTTGAACTGCATTAATTTTATTCTTAGCTAAGTAAGCCGCTATGATACCAATTTCTTTGGTCTTTTCTTTTTCTTGTTCTTTTTTATAATCGGCGTCTACTAATTTTACATCGTTGAAAACGTCTAATATTTCAACTTTACCTAAAATAATATCTTTAGGCTTAAATACCTCATTAAATTGAAGCACTTTCATATTAACTAAGCTGTCAATACTCAAAGAAAAGTCAACTTTGTCTCCTTTTCTACATTTCATAATCACTTCAGTAAAAGTATATTTTCCTAAACGTGTGGTGTCTATTGGAAAATAAACAGGAATTACTCCAAATGTTGAACTTAAAGTAGTGTCTTTAGATTTTAACTTGTACTCTACATTTAATTTAACAAATTGCCCTTGTTGTAACAATTTTTCATTACCGCTTCCGTGTGTAATTTTGTAAGGCATTCCAGAGGGGGCTTTTTCATATTGATTACAACTTGCAAACAAGACAATAGCAGCCACTAACTTTAAACTTGATTTTATCATTTTATTTTATTGTGTTAATTGTGAAGTATATTTTTTTATTATTGTTTTGAAATCATTGGCGGTTTCTTCAACAGATTTTGAAGACCTCCCCCCCGCCGCGTTGGCATGGCCTCCTCCTTCAAAATGTGTACGTGCAAATATATTAACATCGAAGTTACCTTTGCTCCTAAAACTCCATTTTCTTTCTTCTTCTCGGTCAATTACAATCGCGGCAAACCTAATTCCTTCTATAGATAACAAATAATTAACCAATCCTTCTGTATCTCCTGTCTTTAATTCATACTTATATATATCAGTTTTGGGAATCGCTAAAAGTGCTGTATTGAATTCAGGAAATACAGTCATTCTATGTAAAAAAGCAT
>CAZWTV010000146.1:0-3855 GCA_964637225.1 uncultured Sediminibacterium sp. | reverse complement strand
TATTACGCGTCTTTATTAATCTCTTTTAAAAATATAATTAGTAGTGACATTTTTGACACTCTGTACCACCCACTTTTTCAACTGTGATTCCTTTTGTGCTATCAATTTTTCCACTCTTTAAGTCGGCATGGAATTTTTCATAAATGCTATAAAAACCATTGTCTTTAAATTGAACCTGTGTGTTTCTATGACAGTTCACGCACCATCCCATACTTAAGTCTGCAAATTGTTTTACTTCACCCATTTTTTGAATCTCACCATGACATTGTTGACATGCCACTTGACCTGCATTCACGTGTTGAGCGTGATTAAAGTAAACATGATCAGGTAAGTTGTGAATACGCACCCACTCAATAGGTTTGGCATTGGCTGCATCCCAAGGTTGTCCTTCAGTGAATCCAGCGTATTTATATAATTTTTTAATTTCTGCTGTACCATCTACCGACTCTCCATTCTCTCTAACTAAAGGAGCCCCTTTATATTCATTGATAGCCATATGACAGTTCATACAAACATTCACACTAGGCAAAGTAGCTTGTTTGCCTTGATAAGTTCCAATATGACAATACTGGCAATTAATTTGATTGACACCAGCATGAACTTTATGAGAATAATAAATTGGTTGTTCGGGTTGGTAATTTTTTGAGCGACCTAAATTCATAGCACCTGTTGTAGTCATATAACCACCTACAATAAATAAAATAATAGCAATGAAAGCTATATAAGCTTTGTTTCTGTAAAAAGGAACTGGGTCTATTGAGGGAACATTAGATTTATCGTCAGATAATTTTTTTAAGTTGCTGTTAACTTGTAATAGAATTAAAGAAACTACAGCCAATATTAAAGTAAGTAAACCGAAAATTAAACTACTATCAGAATCTTCCTTAGGAGCTTCAGTAGCAGCGCCTGCTGCTGGAGTCGCACCTGCTGCAGGAACCGTTTTTATATAGGCTAGAATTGCATCAATATCTTTATCGGTTAAATTAGGAAATAAGTTCATTGCAGTTTTATTGTACTCGTTGTACAATTTATTTGCATAAGGATCTCCTGTTTTTAAAAATGCAGCATTGTTTTTAATCCATGCATACAAATTTTTTTTATCAGGCCAACGATCTTCTACGCCTGCTAATGCAGGACCTGTCAATTTTTTATTAACAGCGTGACAAGATGCACAATTTTGAGAGAAAAGCGATTTCCCATCTTGCGCATTTAATTGATTTCCGATAGATGAACTAAGGGTGATAAATAGAAAGATCGAAACGATCTTAGCTAGGCTTCTAAATGTTGTCATATACACAAAAACTGTCTAGGTTGTAAAATGTCCTCGAACGGATGCAAAATTACTTAAGAATAGAATTAAATACTAAGAAACAGACAAGTTTTTTTTGTTGAATTTATTGAGTTTCAGTGAACTGAGATAAAAATGGGGGAACATTGTCATAATTGTGTAAGCATGCTTTGTTTTGAAGGAATTTATTTTCATTTTCAAGAGCTGAAGTTGAAAAAAAGCGGCAACTTTGAGGGCCAAAAGATTATCAATTTTACTAAATGAATGCAATTCAAAGACTTCAGCAAAAATGGAAACTAGGAAAAGTCCAATTTTGGCTTGTCATACTCACTTTTGCCCTGGGGGGAAGCCTCAGCGGGAGACTTTGTAGCTATTTTCTAAAAATGGTGTTTTTGGAGAAAAATTGGGCATTTTGGCTCATTTATCCCCTATTTTTGACCATTTTATGGCCTTTTTCGGTGATTTTCGTGAGTTTTTTCACAGGCCAATTTCGTTTTTTTAAGGGTTATTTAACCAGGGTTGGAAGCCGATTAATAGGTAGTTCCAGCACCCCCTCTACTATTCATATTGCCATATTTGCATCGGGAACGGGAACTAATGCAAGAAAAATTATAGAATATTTCGAAAAAGGGTCTATTAAAGTTTCTTTAATTGTTTGTAATGTTCCTGGAGCTGGGGTGTTGGAGATAGCCAAAGAAAAAGGTATTCCAAGTTTATTAATAAACAAAAACGATTTTATTAATACAGGATATGTAGAGAGTTTACAAAATGCTGAAATTAATTTTATAGTCTTGGCAGGGTTTTTATGGAAGGTGCCTGAGGTGTTAATTAAAGCTTATCCAAAAGCCATTATTAATATTCATCCTGCATTACTTCCAAAATATGGAGGAAAGGGCATGTATGGATCACGTGTTCATGAAGCAGTAATTGCAGCAAATGAAAAAGAATCGGGTATTACTATACATTGGGTAAATGAAAATTACGATGAAGGCGCTATTATATTTCAAGAGAAGTGTTCTATAAATTCTTCCGATACTGCTGAAACATTAGCCAATAAAATTCATGCACTCGAGCATACGCACTTCGCACCCACTATTGAAAAGTTATTGGGTTAGAGTTTATTTTTATTTCTGAAAAAGTATTCTAAATAAAAACTTAATTAGCTACTATCCTGGCATACGAGAAATATATTTCTCTATTTCTTTTATTTGATCTACTACTTGTTTAGTAGTGGGTTTGCATGCTTTGGCTTTACGAAAATAATCTTTGGCAGCACGAAACTCGCGCTTATTCATAAAAATTTGACACATACTTAATAAAGCAACTGCTTCCGATTCTTTGTCTGGAATACCTGCACGAATAGCAGCACGTATATAGGATTCACCTTGTTTTAAATCTCCTTTTTGCATGGCCATCATACCTAACTGTAATTTATTGGCACCTTCGGCTTCCGGCATGGCCGATCCTAAATCGTTACTATGTTTTAAATGTTTTTCTGCTGTATCAAAATCTTGTTTTGCCATAGCAATATTACCTTTTATTGTATAGTAGGTACTGCGCACTGGCTTATATAAAAGTTGAGGGAACCAAATAGTTGCTAAAATTCTTTCCACTTCATCCATATCTCCCGCTTCCATTGGAGCTTGTACTAAACGTAGTGGACCTATAAAAAAATGACTTAAAATTCCAATGAGTCCTAAAAAGTATAAAGGAAAGACAGGCCAAAATCCTGCAACACCTGTTAATTCAAGACCTAAACCTAATATAACAGCAAAAATACTTAACCAGAAACGATATTTAATTATGAGATTGTAAAAAGCCATATTCTATATTATTAGAGCAGTAAAGATACCAAATAATGTGGTTATTTTTGTGGTTCTCTGCCCATAGCTAGCCGATGGTCCCGTAGTTCAATGGATAGAATAGAAGTTTCCTAAACTTTTGATACAGGTTCGATTCCTGTCGGGACTACCATTGTTTTATTTACATTCAAGTTGTTCCAATATGTGTTGGGCACATACTAGTAACCACTACTCCCCCAAATCTTTAGCCCAAAGTTTTACATCATAAATTATAGAATTTAAAGAGTGGTTTTTATCAATCCAATTTAATAGAGAATTCAAAGCTCTTCCAATTGGGCTTAAGGTATGGGTTAAACTATTTTTACCTATTACACTACTAATTGTTTCTTTCTTATTGCCAAAATAATAACTGTCTTTATGCTTTATTAGAAGTAAATCGTTTAATAAAAATTGCATTAGTACATTACCAGTATTATCAATGGCAATGGCCATATCTAAAAAAAATATACTCAATTTTTTAAGATTTGTTTTTAGTAGTTGACGTAATAAAGTATACATAAAGCCAATGGGTGCAGTGGTAATTAATAATACAAAAGCAATGCAAAAAAGTAAAAAACTCTTTGGTAAAGACATAGGTGCTTCTTTTTTCATAAAATATTTTTTAGTACGTTTTCTAAGTAGAAAATAGCAGGGAGTTTGATGCCTATTTAATTTGCGAGAAATTCAATAGAATCCTTTCTAGTAAAGGATTTCAAACAACTTAAT
>CAZWTV010000145.1:0-3869 GCA_964637225.1 uncultured Sediminibacterium sp. | reverse complement strand
ATCAACTTGAATAGCCTAGAAAAACAGGTGAAGAAAGATGATAATAAAAAATTGGTAAAGTCTTTGTATGAAAACATAAAAAAAGATGATTTGTTGGGACCCATTTTTAATGATATAAGTAAAGTAGACTGGGAAAACCATCTACCCATTATGTATGCTTTTTGGGAAAATGCTATATTTTTTACTGGTGTTTATGTAGGGAATCCTTTAAAAACCCATCAGAAAATACATTCTTTATTTCCATTGACTAATCATCACTTTGATCGTTGGAATGAGCTTTTTATTCAAATAGTAGATTCGATGTTTAAGGGAGAAAAAGCAGAACTAACAAAAACGCGCGCATTGCAAATTTCTTTAGTATTACAAGATAAGCTAGCGCGCGTAGATAGATTACAAAATTTATTTGAGTAATCTTTTATTTTTTAGGTGGTAATAAAACGCCATCTACTACATGAATAATGCCATTTGATGCTGGGATGGATGCAATAATTTTTGCATTACCATTTACAAAAAAGTCATTGCCTTTTTTATTGATCGTAATGTTATTTCCATTCACTTGACCAATATTTTGACCGTCCTGAAATGCATCTGTTTTATATACACCAACAGATACATGGTATTGCAAAATATCTACTAAAGTTTCTTTGCTTTCTGGTTTCAGCAAGTTTTCAACAGTTCCTGCAGGTAATTTGTTAAATGCATCATTGGTAGGCGCAAAAACTGTAAAAGGTCCAGCATTACTTAAAGCATCAACTAATTCGCCAGCTTTTACTGCTGCGACTAATGTAGTGTGTTCTTTACTTCCAACTGCTACTTGAACAACATTATACTGCGAAGCATCATCAACAATACCAGATTGACCAACAGAGTTTGATCTAGCAATGTCAATAGCTGAAGTGGAATCAGTTTGACTAGATTGACATGCATTTAGAACAATGAACGGTAATACTATCCAAATAATTTTGTATTTCATAAAACAGATTTTTTTCATATGCAATCTAAATATAGAAGCAATTGATGATTATGCGTGAAATCATAATTAACTCTAAACTGATGAAAATCATGGTTAATCTAAATTAGTAGAGCGTTTCCATCATTAATAATTTAAACTTTTAGGTAATAACTTAAGTTTAATATCATTTAATCAAGTTAAAACTATTCCACCCCTTCACCTCCATTCTCCTCTGTTTTCCCTCGAAAAACACAAAACCTGGCAGAAACTTGGCCGGGAGCTATACCAAACAAAAAGGGTCTATGCTTTTAATAGCATAAACCCTTGAAAATCTTGCCTTTCGGCTGTGGGCCCACCAGGGCATGATCCTGGGACCCCCTGATTATGAGTCAGGTGCTCTAACCAACTGAGCTATAGGCCCGCATCTTTCGATGTAGGCGGCAAAAGTACTAATTTTTAACCTTTTTTAAAGTTATCTACCCTTTTTTTCTGCTATTTTTGCCGGATGAAGAAAGTTATTTTATCAGCTGTTTCTGTTTTATTCTTTGGCTTGTTTTTAAAAGCTCAAAATCTATCTACAGGCATTAAAAAATTAGATCTTACAGGTCGTCCAGCCGATCATTTCATGTTTCAATTTGGAGGCGATACATGGACTAGTCGCCCCGATAGTGTAAAATTAGGAGGGGGATTTAGCCGACACTTCAATATGTACTTTATGTACGATAAACCTTTTGTTTCAAATCCAAAATTTAGTGTAGCATTTGGTGCAGGAGTAGGAACTAGCAATATTTTCTTCGATAACCATACTTATGTAGATGTAAAATCTCCCGCAAATACTTTACCATTTCGTCATTTAGATTCTCTATCTAATCACTTTTCAAAATTTAAAGTAACCACCATTTATTTAGAAGCTCCAGTAGAGATAAGATATTTTAGTGATCCTGCTCATCCGGGATCTTCTTGGAAAGCTGCAGCAGGTTTTAAGTTAGGGACCTTACTAAAATCTTATTCTAAAGGAAAAAATATGGTTACTAATACAGGTGCTTCTGTGAATGGTAAAACATATATTCAGAAGGAAGAAAATAAACGCTTCTTTAATGCAACAGATGTAGTATTAACTGGAAGAGTTGGTTATGGTATTTTTTCATTAGATATGGGTTATCAAGTAAATGGTGTTTTGAGAGATGGTTTTGGCCCACTAATGAATAAGTTTTCTATAGGTTTCACTATTAGTGGTTTATAAAAATTAAAATTATGTTTATTAAACCCTCTTCATTGGAGGGTTTTTTAATGACCTGAACTAATAGCCTATCTTTGTAAAAAGTTAAAAGTTGATTGAGAAAAAGAAAATATTTAAAAAAGAAGAGAAGTCGGTATTAGTGAGTGTAATTCAGCAAGATCAAACTGAAGAACAGGTTGATGAATATTTAGATGAACTAGCTTTTTTAGCAGTAACAGCAGGTGCCATTACTTTAAAATCGTTTAAACAAAAACTACCTCATCCAGATTCAAGAACTTTTGTGGGTAAAGGAAAATTAGAGGAGATAAAACAGTATGTTGCTCAAAAAGATATTGATGTAGTTATTTTTGATGATGAACTATCTGGCTCTCAAATAACTAATATTGAAAAAGAAGTGAAGTGCAGAGTTATTGATCGCAGTGATTTGATCTTAGATATATTTGCCTCTCGAGCTCGTACTGCACAAGCAAAAGTGCAAGTAGAGTTAGCACAGTATCAGTATATATTACCTCGTTTAAAAGGGATGTGGACGCATTTGGAAAGGCAAGGAGCAGGAATTGGATCAAGGGGTCCAGGAGAAACAGAAATTGAAACAGATCGTCGTATAGTAAAGGATAAAATTTCTTTACTTAGAAAAAGGTTAGCAGAGATTGATAAACAAGCATTCACTCAAAGAAAAGAAAGAGGAGAGTTTATTAGAGTAGCTTTAGTGGGTTATACCAATGTAGGTAAAAGTACTATAATGAATGTAGTAAGCAAAAGTGAAGTATTTGCTGAAAATAAATTATTTGCAACATTGGATACCACTACCCGTAAAGTTGTTTTTCAAAATACTCCATTTTTATTAAGTGATACGGTTGGTTTTATAAGAAAATTACCACATCATTTAGTGGAAAGTTTTAAGAGCACTTTAGATGAAGTTAGAGAGGCCGATGTACTTTTACATGTAGTAGATATTTCTCATGCACAATATGAAGATCAAATAGGAGTGGTAAATAAAACTTTACAAGAATTAAAAGCATTTGATAAACCCATTATAACTATTTTCAATAAAATGGATTTATACCAAAAAAAATATTTTGATGAATGGATAACTGACGAGGTTAAACAAGATTTATTATTAGAGTTAAAGGAAAAGTGGAATGGTATTACAAATAATCAATCTGTTTTTATTAGTGCTATTGAAAAACAAAATATAGAAGAATTGAGAACTATTATTTTACATAAAGTGAGAGACATGTATCAAATAAGATTCCCCTATAAAACTGTTTTTTATACCTAATGAGTAATCTAGAATGGAAATTTATTACTGATGCACCATTAAGTCTTGACTGGGCTGAAAATAACATGGTAGAATTAGAACTAGATGGTAAGCAGTTTACTTTGGCAAAATGGAATAATGGATATTTAGCTTTTGCTAGTAAATGTCCACATGCTAGTGGTAGAATGGCTAGTGGTTATATAAAAGAAAATGGCTTGGTGGTTTGCCCATTACATAGATATTGTTTTGATATGAGAAATGGTAGAAATACTAGTGGCGAAGGCTATTATTTGAAAACTTACCCTTTAGAGTTAAGAGAAGAAGGGCTTTTTATTGGTTTTCAGTCATTTTCTTTGTTTTAATCTTTTGTTCTTGATCAAAATTTGTTATTTTTGCCCCCCTAAAAAGGGACACTC
>CAZWTV010000144.1:0-3904 GCA_964637225.1 uncultured Sediminibacterium sp. | reverse complement strand
TATCGGTGGGCTTTGATATTGAAACCGGAGGTCATGTGTTTCAGCTACATGTATCTAATTCAACAGGGATGACCGACCGAACTTTTATTAATGAAACCACAGGTAGTTGGGCCAAAGGCGATTTACGATTTGGATTTAATATCTCTAGAGTGTTTACTATTCGTAAGCCTAAAGAGTTTAGAAATAGCCGATGGTAAGTAATTTAATAAATAGTTATAGCATATTTTATTTATGAGTCGAATAAAAAAATTATTATATCTTATATTGGTTTTAGCCATTTTAGCTTTCAGTGCTTACTATTATGTATTTATTTATTCTACCACCCATCATAGAAATGTACAATCGGAAAAAGCTATAATTATTCAAGCCAATTCTTTAAGTGCTGCCTATCAAATCAATGAAAAAAATGCAAATACATTGTATTTAAATAAAGCGGTAGAAGTAAGTGGAACCCTATTAAGCATTGGAAAAAACCAAGAAGGAAAAACAACACTTATTTTAGGAAGTTCCAACTCTTTATTCAATGTATCGGTGAGTTTAATTAGTACAGAACCCATTACTCAAAAAGTAGGTGAAACCATTACCATTAAAGGGGTTTGCACAGGCGCTTTAAGCGATGTAATAATTACAGAGGGCGTGGTAAAATAATTATTTAGCCCAAGCTTTTGGAGAATACATGAATTGAATTAAATTGAGGGATCCAAAATAATTAATATGAAAAAAATAGTTATAAATAGCCTTGCTATAATGAGTCTTGCTATTGGAGTTAATGTATCGTTGAATGCTCAATCTCCTAAAGCCATCACTCACTTAAGTAAAGAAGAACAACAAGTAATGGACTATATCGATGCCAATATGCCAAGAGCTATTGAGCTATTAAAAGAATCGGTGAATATTAATAGCGGTACTTTAAACATTGAAGGTGTAAAAAAAGTAGGCGCCCTTTTCGCTCATGAATTTGAAAAAGCCAATTTTAAAACCAAGTGGGTGCCTATGCCAGACTCACTTCACCGTGCAGGACATTTAGTAGCTACCATTGGTGTTAATAATGCTACAGAAAATAATACAGCCTCCATTCAAAAAAATGGTACTGCTACCAATAAGAAAAACTCTTTAAAAAAGCAAACTGAAATAGCTACTTCTCCTAAAGGAAAAAAACTTTTTCTCATTGGTCATTTAGATACCGTTTTTGAACCCGATATGCCAGAGAATCCTTTCACTCTATTAAATGATTCCACCGCTACAGGACAGGGTGTGAATGATATGAAAGGAGGTGATGTAATTATGATAATGGCGCTTCAAGCATTGCAAGCGCAGGGTTTATTGAAAGATGCTACTATTATTGCTTATTTAACAGGCGATGAAGAACGTGCAGGATATCCACGTGAAGTGAGTAGAGGAGATTTTATTGAATTGGCAAAGCAAACTGAAATTGCACTCGCTTTTGAGGGAGCTAATGGTTTAAATTCTGTAGCTACTGCTAGAAGAGGGGCTAGTGGTTGGACATTAAATGTTACAGCAAAAACAGGACATAGTTCTGGCGTATTTACACCTTATGCAGGCTATGGTGCTATTTATGAAGCTGCCAGAATTATAAATGAATTTAGAGTACAATTGAGTACAGAAAAATATTTAACCTTTAACCCAGGTGTATTTATTGGAGGATCTGAGATGAGCTATGACGCTTCTAAAGCAACAGGCACTGCTATTGGTAAAACAAATATAATTTCACCTGCAGTTACAGTAACAGGAGATCTTCGTTTTTTAACTGAGGAGCAAAAAAATAATGCAAGAAAAAAAATGCAGGCCATTGTTGATAATAGTTTAACTGGTACTAAAGCCACTATTCGATTTGAAGATGGTATACCTAGTATGGCACCCACTGATGGAAATAATAAAGTGCTTGAAATAATAAGTGGAGTTACTAAAGATATGGGGGTAGGACCTACCACAGCAGGAGACCCAGGTGCACGCGGTGCTGGTGATATATCTTATGTAGCTCAATATGTAGATTGTATTGATGGGCTTGGTGCTTCTGGTAAAGGTGCTCATGCCCCAGGAGAAACTATAAATTTAAAAGAACTACCCAGTTTAATTAAAAGAGCCGCACTTACTATTTATAGGTTGAGTAGGGAGTAATTTTTTGTAAAATTATTAAGGGAATAAAAATAGGTGCTTCAATAAAATATCTTTTGAACATACGCTTAGGTTCTTGCAAAAAACGATAAAACCATTCAAGCCCTAGTTTTTGCATCCATAGAGGTGCTCTATTAATTAATCCTGCTGTTACTTCAAAAGCACCTCCAATGCCAATGGCTATTTTGGTATTTAACTTTTCTAAATTCTCACTAATCCAAATATCTTGTTTTGGTGCTGTTAAGCTTACTAAAACAATATCTGGCTCAACTGCATTTATAGCTGCAATTATTTTATCATTTTCTTCTTTATCAAATTTCGCGGCAAAGGGGGGGCAGTACACTCCTTTAATATTAATTGATGGATAAAGCCATTTTGCTTTTGCTTTTAAAGCTTCGCCTACACCTGGAGAAGCCCCTAAAAAAAATAAGCTAAAATTATTTTTAGATGAAAATTCTAATAAAGCAGGTAGTAAATCTAATCCAGTAATACGCTGTTCAATAGGAGTGCCTAAAAATTGAGAGGCCCATAAAACAGGAACCCCATCACATAAAGTATAAGAGGCGTTATTATATATAGAAGCCACTTGGGGATTTTTTCTAGCAGCTAATATTGAATTCACGGGGGTAATACAAACATTGGCTTTGGTATGAGATTGAATTAAGCCAGCAAAATCTTTTAACAAATTAGACATTGAAATAGAGCTCACTTGAATACCTAATATGTTATATTTTGGATGCATGAATAAATCAAAATTAACCTAATAGGCTTAAAAATAGATATAGGCCTAGTTTTTTAAGGCTATTTTAGGTGTATTTTGTCTGATTTTCAATAGTTTTGAAAGAATGAAAGCTACTAAATCACTTATCGTAATTACCTGGGATGGAGTATCTAAACCCTTGGAATATATTCTTCAGGATGTAGAAAGAAAATTTGATTTATTAATTTTCGATCATAGCGCCAAGGCGCCCAAGGAGCTAGTGGCCCATTTGAACCCAGAGTATTTTGTATCCACCCGAACCGAAAATAAGGGGCAGGTATTTTACGAAGTTTATAAATATTTATATCCTAATAATGAAGATAGGTATGAATATATTGGTGTGATCGACGATGATATTTATACCTCTTATTCCGATTTAAATAAATTAATATTTATAGGCCAAATAAATCATTTAGATGTTTTTCAACCAAGTATTTCCCACGATAGTTTTTTTGACCATCGACAATTCACGCACAAAGCAGGTTATCAAATAAAAAAAGAAGATTGGGTAGAGATAATGTTTCCAATGTATAGAGAAAAATTATTTAAAGCAGCAGGTCCTTATTTTAATGAAACCATTACTGGACAAGGGATTGACTTATATATGATGCCAGTACTTCAAGTCATTCATAATTTGAAAAATACAGCAGTGGTACATGCCATTCAAATTAAACATTGTAGACCCGTACAGTCGGGAGACAGAACTTATTCCGATGGCAAATCAAACTTTGATAACATCAATCATTTACGAGATTTATCTATTGAGCTAATCAATAAGAATAAACACTTATTTGATGATAATTTTATGAAACGTATTATAGATGTAAGATATTATAGAGGCATTTCTATGTATAAGAAATTAAAGAGGGTGCCAGGACTTTTAAAGAACCTATATAAGGAAATAGTAGATCTCAGCTATAGATAGGCTACCACAATTAATTATTATATATTTGTATTAATAATTTAACATACGACTTTCCAAAATAAACCACAATAAAACCCAAATGA
>CAZWTV010000143.1:0-3922 GCA_964637225.1 uncultured Sediminibacterium sp. | reverse complement strand
GCCTTCCTGCACCTTGTCTCTCTCGGGGTTCGAAGTCGGCTGGGTGCATTGACCTCATTTATATTGTGTATTAACTTTTAGCAAAGGAGATAAAAAAGTATCCATTGATTTTTACCAAGCGAATGCTTTGAAAGGTGGTAAAATTGTGAGGGAATGGGACTACTATGATGCTAGTGGTTTAAATGAATTAATGAAATAAATTTTTTACTCCATTTAAATGGGACTAGAAAATTAAAAAAACTATTTTTTAATGTAAACTTTCATTTTATAAATTTAGATACGATGAAATCAACAAAAATTATTTACTGGATTAGTACAAGTATTATTTGTTTCTTTTCTCTAGGGGCCATACAAATGAATTCAAAAATGGCTATTGAAGGTGCCAATCATTTACAAATACCACATTACTTGGGTATCGAAGCAAGTATTGGGCAGCTAATTGGCTTAGTACTTTTAATAGTACCGGCTGTGCCTTCACGATTTAAAGAATGGGCCTATGTAGGCTATGGCATAATGTATTTAACTGCTTTAAATGCACATTTATCGGTAGGTGATGCTTTTATTCCCTATGGGATAATGGCGGTAATTTTTTTCGGAATACTTCTTACCTCCTATATTAGTTTTCATAAATTACAAAGTGTGAAATAATAGCTTTACCACCTCTGTAATAATAAAATTTTACTGCGTTTTAATTATCATTATTCATTAACTTGAATAGTCAATTAAAACGCATTTTTTATGAAAAAAATAATCTGGTTATGTTTGTTTATTCCTTTTGTAGATTTAGCGCAAAAGCCCATAATTAAAATAAAATCAGGTTCTATTAGTGGTATTGAAAAAAATGGACTAATTATTTTTAAAGGTATTCCTTTTGCAGCTCCGCCTCTGGGAGATTTACGTTGGAAAGCACCTCAACCAGTAAAAACATGGAAAGATATAAAAGAATGTACAGCTTTCGGCCCAAGTCCTTATCAAGCAAATCCAGTACCCTTCATGTGCTGGTCAGAAGAATATTTAATTCCTAAAGAGCCAATAAATGAGGACTGTTTATATTTAAATGTTTGGGCACCTAAAAATACTAAGAAGAAAAAAGCAGTTCTTGTTTATATCTATGGGGGAGGTTTTAGAAGTGGCGGAGCAGCATGTGCTATTTATGATGGAGCTGCCGTTGCAAAAAAAGAGGTTGTTTTTGTAAGTATAAACTATAGAGTGGGTGTGTTTGGTTTTTTAGCACATCCTGATTTAAGTAAAGAAGCGCCTTATCATAGTTCTGGTAATTATGGATTATTAGATATGGTAGCTGCTTTACAATGGGTGCATGATAATATAGCAGCATTTGGTGGAGACCCAAGTAAAGTAACTATAGCAGGACAATCGGCAGGCGCTTTTGCAGTAAATTTTTTATGTGCTTCTCCTTTAACTAAGGGTTTAATACATCGTGCTATTGCTGAAAGTGGTGGAAGTATATTGCCGAGTTTAATTAGACCTAATATTCAATTAAAACAAGCAGAACAGCAAGGCGTTGAATTTGCAAAAAGTTTAGGGGCTAATTCTATTCAAGAATTAAGAAAAAAAACTTCTCAAGAAATTTTAGATGCTAATGGAGGATTAAATGCTCCTTTTGAAGATGGTTATTTTTTACCCAAATCTATTTATAGCATTTATGAAAAAAATGAACAAAATGATATTCCTTTATTATTAGGCTGGAACGAAGATGATAAAATAATAGGAAATCTGCCTTCTGCTAAAGATTATATAGAATCTATCAAAAAACAATTTGGCAAAGATGCAGATGCACTATTAGCCCAATACCCTGGCAATACAGACGAAGAAGCAGCAAAATCACAAGGCGATTTAAGTAGAGACCAAACTTTTGGTGTTCAAGGATTTGCTTGGGCAAATATGCAAACAGCAAATGGCAGATCTTCTGTATATGTATATAATTTTAATAGAAAACTACCCGCTAGTAGCCCCGCAACAAACTTTGGTGCCTTTCACACTGGAGAAGTAGTATACGCTTATGATAACTTACATACAGTAAATAGACCTTGGGAAATGGCCGACCTTCAGCTTGCAAAAAAAATGTCTACTTATTGGACCCATTTTGCAAAAACAGGTAATCCTAATAACGGAAATTTAGTACAATGGCCGGCTTATAAATTAAATACGATGCTAGTATTACAATTAGATAAAAAAATTAAAAGTGTTAAATTACCTACAGAGAAAAAATTAGAATTGCTTTCTAGTTTGTATTTAAAGTCAAGATAGAAATTAGAACCATCTTATAGCACGAACGCATCTAAGTATAGTTTTTGATTCTGCTTGTACTGTTCCATTAGTAGATAAGAAATCTAATGAATACGCAGTTTTATCATCTGCTTCAGTAGAACTCCAAACACCAGTAGTATTTGTAAATCCACCTACAAGATTCTTTTGTTTAAACAATAGTTGGAGTTCATATACGGAGGGTAAATACCAATCTCCATAACCACCCCATCCATTTCCATTAAATTGATAATGTGCTGCCACCATTGCTGCATATGTTCCATTGCCAGCACCTTGTTGCATTAAAATTCTTTCAGTATTATATACACCTGCATTAATTCCATTTCTTAATGCCATCACATAATTAGCAGTAGGCCCCCATTTTGTACTAAAACTTTGATTAGATGTGGAGGCAATTAAACCATGTCTACCATTGTCCCAAACATAAAACACAATTCCTCCTCCAAAAGACTCACCAATGGCATGTGTAGCAGATTGTGTGGTTAAACTTGTCCAAGTTAATGTTCCATCTGAAGCAGTACTTAATACCTGTCCTGTTCTTCCTGCTACATTTAATCCGGTGCCTCCATGTGCAATATCAATAATACTTCCATTCCAAACGCCATTGGTAATAGTTCCTACTTTATTTAAATTAGACAAACTAGTTAAAGAGGTATTAGAACTAGCTGTAATATTAATAGCTGTTAAAGCATTAGTTGCTGAAGCCGCATTACCAGTTGTATTTTGATTTAGTATAGGAAAATTAGTTAAGCCTGCAGCACTTCCAGTAATAGTTAGTTTTGTAAGTAACGCCGAATCGGTATAGGTTCTTTTAGTATATTTTACACTATCCTCTATATTAAGCTTGGTCAATAAACCCATTTTAAAATTAATGTTTTTAGTATAATCACTTGTATCAAACTTATCCATCTTAGTTGATAACGCCGAGTCTATAAAATTTTGTTTGATAAATTTTATAGTATCAGATACATCTAATTTTTTAATTAATTGTTTATTTAAAAAATTTGAATCAATAGCGAAACTAATTTTAGCATAGGGAGCCAACATGGCTGATGTGTCTTTAGAGAATAATTTAGTATCCATGATAGAAGTTACATTTTTTAGTTGTATAGCTCTTACATAATCACTTAACATTTTTGCAGTATCAATGCTATTTAATTTTTGATCAATTTTTGCTGTATTGTCTGAAAATAAAGCATAAGGAACAGTTCCAAAAATAGTAGTTCCTACATCTATCCATTCTTTAGTGTAATTCCAATCTAATCCAGCCCCCACAGGAGTTATTGCAATTTTTAAATTAAGATAAAAAGGGCCTTTAGCCCATTCAATACTTCCTAAATCATAGACTGTCCCACCTACCCTTTCTCCTCCCCCCAACATAATACTAAATATTCCAAAAGCATCTGTACTTGTTTGATGTTCTTCAATAAATACTTTAAGACCATAGGGAGAAGATTGAATAATATTTGATTGTACAAATATTTTTCTATCCTTAGCTGGATTTAAATTATTATCTCTTGCTATGGCCTGAAAGTAGATTCCAGTTTGTGCATGAATGAGAGAAGCAGTATTTAAGAATAAAAATATAAAAAATGAATTTAAAAATTTTGCATTATAAAACATACAATTTTAAGGA
>CAZWTV010000142.1:0-3968 GCA_964637225.1 uncultured Sediminibacterium sp. | reverse complement strand
GAACTTTACTTAGATAGTCATCGTGTATTAGTATTTTACTATAAAATTGCTTGCTTGTATTTTGGTGCGGGTAAACCTGCAAAAGCTATAGATTATTTAAATAGAATTATTCATTGGAAATTAAATTTAAGAGACGACTTACAATGCTATGCACGTTTACTTCATTTAATTGCTCACTATGAAATGGGAAATACAGCTGTTGTAAATTATTTATCTAAGTCGGTATACCGATTTATGTATAAAATGAAAAACCTAAGCACTGTTGAAGAAATTTTATTTAATTTCTTAAAAAAATCAATTCAAAAAGGAGGGGAAGAAAATAGTTTATTAAATAATAAAGAAGCTATAAAAAAATCTTTTACGGTACTACTAGAAACCTTACAACCGCTCACTACACATAAATTGGAAAGTAGGGCCTTTATGTACCTTGATATTATTTCTTGGCTAGAAAGTAAAATTAGATCTAAACAAGTTCAAACTATTATTAAAGAAAAATTTTTGGCACAGCATTAAGCATACATTGCCTCTATCTCTTTTTGAAAATTAGCCAAGACCACTTTTCTTCTTAAACTTAATTTAGGAGTCATTTCGCCATTATCAATATTCCATTCTCTGGATATTAAAGTAAACTTTTTAACCTGCTCTACTTGATTGAATAATTTATTATACTCATCTACTATATCTTGTAACATGGTAAGCACCATGGAATTTTTTATAATAGTTGCATTGCTTGTATATTCCATGCCATGTTGTTTTGCCCACTCTTTTAATTTGGCAAAGGAGGGTACAATTAAAGCGCTTACAAAACGTTTATTATCGCCCACTAGCATAATTTGTTCAATGTAAGGGCTTTCTTTCATTTTGTTTTCAATAGGCTGTGGCGCCACATATTTACCACCACTGGTTTTAAATAATTCTTTTTTACGATCGGTAATTTTTAAAAATTTACCATCCTCCAAAACCCCTATATCTCCTGTATGTAGCCAACCGTCAATGATGGTTTCAGCAGTAAGGTCGGGGCGTTTGTAATAACCCAACATAACACTGGGTCCAGCTACACATATCTCTCCATCTTCTTCTAATTTATATTGTACCCCTTCTATCACGGGGCCTACGGTTCCATATTTAGTGCCTCCAGGATTTCTTTGATTGACACTTATTATAGGGCTATTTTCTGTAGGACCATAACCTTCATAAACCGGAATTTGAGCAGCATTGAATATGCGCAATAATTTAACTTGACAAGCAGCACCCCCCGTAACAATAAATTTTACATTTCCACCTACTGCTTCACGCCATTTTACGAAAATTAATTTATTAGCTATTTTTAATTGGGTACGATACCACCAAGAACCTGGAATTAAATTATCATATTTTTCAGCTAGTGCCACTGCCCAGAAAAATAATTTTCTTTTGATACCAGTTAACTCTTCTCCCTTCATCATTATTTTTTCATACATCTTTTCTAAAAGCCTTGGCACGGTTGAAAAACCGTCAGGAGAAATTTCTTTTAAATTATCTCCAATGGTTTCTAAACTTTCTGCATAATAAATACTCATACCACTATATAAATAAATATAGGACGCCAGTTTTTCAAAAATATGATTCAATGGAAGAAAGCTAAGTACTTTTTGATCGGGGGCATCGTTGAAAGGAAAAGATTTTTTTCCCATCATTAAATTATAGTAAATACTTTTATGTGTTAACATAACACCCTTGGGCGTACCAGTGGTTCCAGAAGTATAAATAAAGGTAGCGACTTGTTCAACAGGTACCGATTTTTTAACTTGATCTACTTGTGCTAATAATGCGGTGTCCTTATTTCTTAATTCAGTCCAGTGTTTGGCACCTTCAATAATATCAAAAGTGTAGACTTCTTTTAAACAAGGAACTTTTTCCTTGATGGACATAACTTTATCATAAAGTTCTTGATTGCTCGCAAACATATATTGTACAGAAGCGTCATTTAAAATAAAAGCTAATTCCAATGGATTCGTAGTAGGATACACAGGTACCCAAATAATACCTAATTGTTGTGCCGCTAAGTCTGCAAAAATCCATTCAGGACGATTAGTACTAATTACTGCAATTTTATCACTGCCCTCTGGTGAAAAATTATGTGCAGATAAACCTAAGTTCAATAAACCCGCACTTAACTCATTCGCAATTGCGGCTACTTCTTGAGTAGAATATTTACGCCACTGTCCTTTTTCTTTAGCGGCTAACATATCCTCTTGAGGGAAATGTTTTAATTGATGTTCGACACAGTCGAATAGTCTTTTACATTCCATTGTGCAAGCAAAATTGTGTAACAAAATACTACAATAGGGGCAGAAAAAAAAGAAAAAATAATGCTAATAAATTAAATGTGTAAGTAGTCCATCTCTTAATTTCGGTTCAAACCAAGTACTTTTAGGGGGCATCACTTCACCTGCATCGGCAATGGCAAATAGTTGATCAATCGTAACTGGATACAAACTAAATGCAACAGCCATCTCACCACTATTCACCCTTTTTTCTAATTCTGCCACACCTCTTATACCTCCTACAAAATCAATTCTTTTGTCGGTTCTTTGATCGTGAATACCTAAAATTTTTGATAAAATAGTATTCGATAAAATAGTTACGTCCAAAATACCAATGGGGTCGTTTGTAAAAGTGTTTGGCTTACATATAAGTTCATACCAAGTATTGTCAACATACATTCCAAAACTATGTAATGCCTTTGGTTTTAAAGGAGCCTCTACTTTATGAATAATAAAATCTTTTTGAATAGCTTCTATAAAATCAGAGAGAGATAATCCGTTTAAATCTTTCACTAAACGATTATAATCCATAATCGCTAATTGATTAGAGGGAAATAATGTTGTTAAAAAATAATTAGAAACTTTTTTAGCCTCTTCGCCCGAATGGATTGGCTGGTCTTGTACAGCGAACTTTACTTTTGCTGCAGAAGCCGCTCTATGATGACCATCGGCAATATAAGTGCATGGCACTTCGGTGGCAAAAAGTTCAGTGATTTGATGTATAGTTGCATCATCATTCACTACCCATACCGTATGTCCAATTCCATCCTCTGCTATAAAATCGTAAACGGGTTTTTTGGTAGTTTTCCATTTTTCTATTACTGTATCAATGCTTGTTTGATTTCTATAAGCTAAAAATACATTGCCTGTTTGTGCTCCAGTAGTGGCTATATGATTGATACGGTCTAATTCTTTTTCGGGTCGCGTAAACTCATGCTTTTTAATAATATTATTATTATAATCGTCAATACTACTCACACCCACCAATCCAGTTTGAGCACGTCCATCCATTATTAACTGATAAATATAATAACAAGCTTTTGACTCTTTAAATAAAATATCTCTTTGAATAAATGCATTTAAATTATCTAAAGCTAATTGATAAACTTGCTGGCTATGTATATCTATATTTTCTGGTAAATCAATTTCACTCTTGGTAATATGTAAAAAAGAATAAGCGTTTCCAACAGCTTCTGCTTTTGCTTCTGCACTATTTAAAACATCGTAGGGTTTACTTGCAACTTGTTTCGCCAATTGGGGCTGAGGACGAACTGCTTCAAAAGGACTAATTTTTGCCATGGGCGCAAATATCGTTCTTTTTTACGAAAATGATATCTGAATGAAAGAACTAATTTCAAAAAAGATGAACACTTCATAATAATTTTTAAACAAACCGAACGGAAAGATAAAATGCTATGGATGTGAAGCTGCAAATTGTTTCATTAATTCACAAAAAGCCTGCACACTTGATAAAGGAAGTGCATTATACATACTCACTCTAATGCCACCCACGGTTCTATATCCTTTGACACCAATCATTCCTTGCTTTTTACATAGTGCTAAGAAGGGTGCTTCGTGTTCTGGATTCGTTAAAAAGAAAACTGCATTCATGATACTTCTATCTTCTTTTGCAATGGGACAGTAAAAAGTGGGTGTACTATC
>CAZWTV010000141.1:0-3999 GCA_964637225.1 uncultured Sediminibacterium sp. | reverse complement strand
CATCAAAAGCTCTTGCAGATTGCACGTCAAAAGTTCCATCGGAAAAAGAGCGACAGTTTCCACCAGTAGGTCCCGCATTGACAATCAATGATATTGTTGATTCTTTTTCATATTTCTCATAAATATTTTTATAATAATTCTGAATCAAACTTGAATTGTTTTGCAAAAAAGCAAATAAAGGTTTCCAAGGAGCTTGAGCCTCTTCTTTTTCAAAATGTTCTACAGAAATAAATTCATTACTGAGTAAATGTTTAACAATAAAAAGTATACTATTATAATTTACAACAATGTATAAGTTTTCTACTTTATTATTAGCAGTGCTTTCTAATTTTCCATAAAATCCAATTTTCTTGTTGGCCATATTGCTAATTCTTATGCAATGATATAAAAAAAGAAGCAGTTCTTTGCTAAAACTAATTGTAGATTTGCAAATATATGAGCAGCCACCAAGCGACACCTTCTTTACAAGTTACCATTAGCAGTAAACAAATATTATCTATCTCCTTACCCATTGCTTTAGCCATAATGGTGCCTCAAATTAATTTTGTGGTAAATAATATATTCTTAGGCGCATTAAGTTCAGAAGCACTGGCTATTGGTGGTATCACAGGAGTTTATTATTTAATTTTTGGTGTAATGGGTCAGGGATTAAATAATGGTCTACAAGCCCTTATTTCCAGAAGAGCAGGTGAAAATAGAATTAATGAAATTGGCATTCTATTTTCCCAAGGTGTCATTATTTCATTGTTTTTATCAGCTATGGGTATTTTTTTTACTTACATAATTGCCCCTAGCCTATTTAATAATGTCTTACATGACAGCCACAGAGCAGCCGTTGTCATCGATTTTTTAAAAATTAGAATATGGGGAATCCCTTTTCTTTTTATCTATCAAATGAGAAATGCTCTTTTAGTAGGAACGAATCAAAGTAAGTTTTTAATAATAGGAACTGCAACAGAAGCCATTTTTAATATATTTTTTGATTATAGTTTAATTTTTGGACATTTTGGTTTTTCCGCATTGGGTTTAAATGGGGCTGCCTATGCTTCCATTATAGCAGAAGCCATGGGTTTACTCGTAATTTACTTAGTTATACATTTTCAAAAAATTGGAGCCCGTTTTGAATTATTTAAAAATTTCTCATACAGAAAAGACTATATCGAGTTAATTTTAATTCAGTCCTCCCCCATTATGATGCAATACATGATTAGCATTATTAGCTGGGAATTCTTTTATATTCTAATTGAACATAGAGGAGAACAAGCTTTAGCAGTTTCTAATGCAATGAGAAATATTTTTGGTTTCTTTGGAAGCTTCACTTGGGCCTTTGCTGCCACATCAAATACCATGGTTAGTAATATTATTGGTCAAAATATGCAAGACAAAGTAATTATTTTAATTAATAAAATTGTAAAATGGAGTGTGGGCTTTGCGGTAATGATATGTTTATTGCTTAATGTTTTTGCACGTCCTTTTTTATCCATTTATGGACAAGGCGAAGGTTTTATGCAAGAAGGAATTCCTGTGTTGAGAGTAGTTTCATTTGCTTTAGTACTTATGGCTATTGCTACTATATGGCTAAATGGTGTCACTGGAACCGGACAATCTAAAATTAATTTAGCCATTGAATTTATAGCTATTATCATTTATGTTATATATGCCTATTTTACAATTGAATATTTCCAATTACCCATTACCATAGGATGGGTTTGTGAAATTATTTATTGGATTTCATTACTCATTCCATCCTATGCATATATACATTCTATGCATTGGAAAAATAAGAAAATTTAATTTCTTGATTTTTCTATTGTAACGGAAGCGGATCCTTCAAAATTAGTAATAGGTAATGTCTGCTTTGTAATTTTAATACTTAATTTTTCAGCTATAGTGTACTCTTGAAATATATTATCTGCCATATTTTCCAACAAAGTTTCAAGTAGTGGAGTTGGAATGTTCATCCATTTTTTTACTATGTTGTAAACCCCAACATAATCTATGGTTTGATTTATTTGTACTATGGGAAATGAAGTTGAATTAAAATGAATATGCACATCCACTTTAAAATTATTACCAAGTTTTTTTTCTTCTTCATACAATCCATGAAAGCCAAAAAACATTAAGTTCTCTAAACTAATTTGCATAAATTTTGCTTGACATTAATGACCTTTAGCCGTTAAATAGCGCTCTGCGTCTAAAGCGGCCATACAACCACTTCCAGCTGCTGTAACTGCTTGACGATAGTTTTTATCTTGCACGTCTCCAGAAGCAAAAACTCCGGGTATATTGGTTTTGGTAGTTCCTGGTTCAGTAATAATATATCCAGTTTCATCCATCGTAATATAATCCTTAAAAATGCTACTATTAGGTTGATGACCAATGGCCACAAAAAAAGCACTAACAGGAATTTCTTGTTTAATTTTTGTTTTAGTATTTATAACACGAACGCCTTCCACTTTCTTATCTCCTAAAATTTCATCTGTTTCAGTATTAAAATACACTTTTATATTAGGGGTATTTAATACTCTATCTTGCATTACCTTGCTAGCACGCATAGCTTCTTTACGAACAAACATATGAACTGTGGTACACATTTTAGATAAATAATGAGCTTCTTCTGCAGCTGTATCACCTGCACCGACAATTGCTACTTCTTTTCCTTTAAAGAAGAATCCATCACAAACAGCACATGCACTCACTCCAAATCCATTTAATTTTTCTTCACTAGGAATGCCTAACCATTTTGCACTTGCTCCAGTGGATATGATGACTGCGTCAGCTTCAATTAATTTTTCATCATCAATCCAAACTTTTTTTACGTCACCACTAAAATCAACTTTAGTAGCTAATCCATAACGAATGTCTGCTCCCATTCGAGCAGCCTGTTTTTCAAAATGTATCATCATTTCTGGTCCTTGAATACCATCTGGAAAACCAGGATAATTTTCCACTTCAGTGGTAATAGTTAATTGACCACCGGGCTGAATACCTTGATACAATACCGGTTTCATATTGGCGCGTGCTGCATAAATAGCAGCAGTATAACCAGCAGGTCCAGAGCCTATAATAAGTATACTTACTTTTTCTGATTCCATAACTTCTTTATTTCGAATTCAAAAAATCTATATTAATCCATTTTAAAATTTTTTTCTAGGGATGTAGTTATTCAAACATCAATTCAACTTTTACAGCTACATCAATCATTCATACCTAAAAAAAAGCCCCATCAAATCCTTAGACTGAAGGGGCTTTATAATATTGTATATTATTAGCCCAAATAAGCTTTTAATGCGTTGCTATATCTTGCCTTTTGTAGGCGTTTAATAGCACGTTCTTTAATTTGTCTAATTCTTTCCTTTGTCAAATCATATTTGATTCCAATTTGTTCTATAGTAACCCCATTTTCACCATCTAAACCAAAATAGGCATTAACTATCTCTGCTTCTCTGGGACTCAATGACTTAAGTACCCGACGAATTTCTTCTCTTAAAGAATCTTTTATGACATCTTCATCTGTTTCATCTCCTCCTTTTAGCAAGTCGCCCATAGCCACATCTTCAGCCTCATGTACTGGGGCATCCAAGGAGGTATGACGAGTGTTTGATTGGAAAATATTATTAATTTCAGTTTCAGACATTTCTAAAATACCAGCTAATTCTTCTGTTGAGGGTTCTCTTTCATGCTCTTGTTCAAAAGCCATGTAAGCTTTATTTGCTTTATTATAGGTTCCAATTTTATTTTGAGGTAATCGCACCAATCTACCTTGTTCTGCTAATGCTTGTAAAATAGATTGACGAATCCACCATACTGCATACGATATAAATTTAAAACCCTTGGTTTCATCAAAACGTTGAGCCGCTTTTATGAGTCCTAGGTTTCCTTCATTGATTAGATCAGATAATGATAAACCCTGGTGCTGGTATTGTTTTGCCACTGATACAACGAAACGTAAGTTAGCTTGTACCAATTTATCCAAAGCACGTTGATCTCCCATTTTAA
>CAZWTV010000140.1:0-4065 GCA_964637225.1 uncultured Sediminibacterium sp. | reverse complement strand
CAGAAGCTAAAACTGATACAGCTGCTGCTGCTACAGTGGATACTGCAAAAGCTGCAACTGTTGATACAGCTGCTGCTGCAATGGATACTACAAAAGCGAAATAATTTATTATGCTCTACTAAAATTTATAATTTTTGATGAGCAAATAAAATGAATTGGCCCTAGGTGTAAACCAGGGCTTTTTTATTTTTAAATGGTCTATAAAACGAATATCTGTTAGTTTGGAGGTCTATGAAACTAAACAATTTTGATATTTTGCCTTATTTGGACTACCTTTGTGTAACCATGAAAGTAAATAGCAACAATTGGTTCTACTGTTTCTTTTATTTCTACTTTAATCAAAGTAGCCGGGTTGTATTTGTAAAAGCGTAAAGAAAATAACTAAATATACAGTCCCGGCCCAACAGCCGGGATTTTTTTTTAAAAGTTGAGAATGAATAAAAAAATAGCCATACAGGGATATGAAGGTAGTTTCCACCAAGTGGCAGCCAGGCATTTTTTTGGTAAAAATGTGGAAGTGATTACCTGCGATACTTTTAGAAAATTAGTGCAGGTGGGTTCAACACCCCAGTTGGCTGATGGTGCTGTAATGGCAATTGAAAACTCCATTGCAGGAAGCATTCTGCCTAATTATAATTTATTGCAAAAAAGTAAGTTGCAAGTTATTGGGGAAGTGTATTTGTCCATTAGTCAAAACCTATTAACTTATCAAGGTGTAAAATTGGAAGACATTAAAGAAGTGCATAGTCATCCTATGGCAATTCTACAATGTTTAGATTATTTAGAAAAGTATAATTGGAAATTAGTGGAGTCAGAAGATACAGCTCTAAGCGCAAAATTGGTACATCAGCATAAGAGTAAACATATAGCAGCTATTGCCAGTAAACTTGCTGCACAAATGTTTAATTTAAATATCATCACACCCGATATACATACACTCAAAAATAATATTACTCGTTTTTTAATTTTAACACCCTCTCATACTTCAACAGTGGTAAAGGATGTAAATAAATCATCTATTTACTTTCAAACCGATCATTCAAAAGGAATTCTTGCTAAAGTGTTAGCGAAAATTGCTCAAGGAGATGTTAATCTTAGTAAACTTCAAAGTATGCCTATTCCAGGAAGTACTTTTAAATACGGTTTTTATGCCGACTTAGAGTTCGATCATAAAAAACAAATTGACAAAGTGTTAGAAGAATTAAAAGCATATACAAATAATATTAGAATTTTTGGTATGTATAAAAAAGGTAAAGTTGTAAAAGGATAAAAATGAATTGGACTGTATCACATAGATTAGAGGGTATTGGAGAATATTATTTTTCTTCCAAATTGCGCGAAATAGATGAACTGAATAAGGCAGGAAAAAATATTCTTAATTTAGGAATTGGCAGCCCCGATTTACCTCCACATCCTGAAGTAATTCAGACCTTACATGAAGAAGCCCTCAAAGAAAATGTACATGGATATCAATCTTACAAAGGTTCACCACTATTAAGAGAAGCCATTGCTCTCTGGTACAGTAGGTTTTTTAATGTAAAAGGTTTGAATCCTGCTACTGAAATTCTGCCTCTACTGGGAAGCAAGGAAGGTATTATGCACCTATGTATGACTTACTTGAATAAAGATGATATTGCCTTAATTCCTAATCCGGGGTATCCAACTTATACAAGTGCTGTTACATTAGCGGGCGGAACGCCACTATATTATGAGTTAAAAGAAGAAAACCATTGGGAGCCCAATTTTGAAATTTTAGAAAAATTAGATTTATCAAAAGTGAAGTTAATGTGGGTTAATTATCCTCATATGCCCACAGGTCAAAAGCCAACTAAAGCACTTTTTGAAAAATTAGTCGCTTTTGGAAAAAAACATCAAATATTAATTTGTCACGATAATCCTTATGCATTTATATTAAATGAGGAGCCTTTAAGTTTATTATCAATTGAAGGGGCTAAAGAAGTGGTCATTGAATTAAATTCTCTTAGTAAAAGTCAGAATATGGCAGGATGGAGAGTAGGAATGATACTTGCTCATGAAAATAGAATTAATGAAATACTAAGATTTAAATCCAATATGGATAGTGGTATGTTTTTACCCATACAATTAGCTGCAGCTAAAGCACTAAGTTTAGATAAGGGTTGGTATGATTCCGTCAACAAAATTTATACCGCTAGAAGACAAAAAGTATTTGAATTATTAGATGTTTTGAATTGTGTTTATTCAAAACAACAAGTAGGTATGTTCGTATGGGCTAAAATTCCATCTACTTTCAAAGATGGTTATGCGTTGAGTGATAAAGTATTATATGATGCTAATGTCTTTATTACACCGGGGGGTATTTTTGGTTCTGCAGGTAATGAATATATCAGAGTAAGTTTATGTGGTTCCATAGAAAAATTTAGTGAAGCTATTAAAAGAATTCAAGCATGCGTTTAACTGTCATTGGTACTGGTTTAATGGGAGGTTCTCTGGCATTGTCATTGAGAAAAAAAGAATTAGTATCTCATGTGATAGGTGTAGATCATAATGTAGAACACCAAAAATTGGCTTTACAGTTGGGTATTGTTGATGAAATAATGTCTTTGGAAGAAGCTATAGTTGCAAGTGATGTCATTGTTATAGCAACCCCTATTAATGTTGCTGAAAATTTGCTTCCTTCTATTTTGGATGTAGTGAAAAACCAAGTTGTTTTTGATCTTGGTTCCACGAAAGAAAGTATAGTAAAAATAGCACATAAGCATATCAATAAAGGTCGTTTTGTTCCCACCCATCCCATGTGGGGTACCGAGTTTAGCGGACCAAGTGCAGCTACAAAAGACGCTTTTGTTGATAAAGCCACGATTATATGTAATCAAGAGCAAGTAGATCCAGATGCTTTAAAATTGGTAGAACATATTTACAAGGCATTAGGCATGCATATATTATTCATGGATGCTATTCAACATGATATTCATGTAGCATATGTAAGTCATATTTCACACATTACATCTTTTGCGCTAGCCAATACCGTATTAGAGAAAGAAAAAGAATCAGATGCAATTTTTGAATTAGCAAGTAGTGGTTTTGAAAGTACCGTGCGATTAGCAAAATCAAATGCAGAAATGTGGGTCCCCATATTTATGCAAAACAAAGAAAATGTATTAGATGTATTGAACGAGCATATTAGTCAACTACGAAAGTTTAAAGCAAGTTTGGAAAAAGAAAATCCTGATTATCTTCTGGAGTTGATTCAAAATGCAAACAAAATAAAAAAGATTTTAAAATAAATTTCATAAAGCGAAGCATTTATAGTGACTTAGCAAAAAAATAAAAAATGAAGAAGAAAGAAGAGTTTGAAATGAAAAATGAACTTATTGAAGCCGTAAAGTCGAAAAGAACTTTTACCGATATTGGTATTCAAGATTCATTAGTAAAAGCAGTGACAGAGTTAGGGTATACACATGCCACTGAAATTCAGGAAAGATCAATTCCTGTTTTAATTAGTGGTACGAAAGATTTTATAGGACTTGCTCAAACTGGTACGGGTAAAACTGCCGCCTTTGGATTACCCTTATTGCAATTGATAAAAACAATAGATCGATTCCCTCAAGCTTTGGTTGTTTGTCCTACCAGAGAATTATGTATACAAATTGTAAACGAAATGAATTTGTTTAAAAAACATATACCAGGTTTACAAGTTCTTGCAGTGTATGGGGGTGCCTCTATTGGAGCCCAAATTAGAGATTTAAAAAGAGGAGTGCAAATTGTAGTTGCTACTCCAGGTCGATTAATTGACCTTATTGAGCGAAAAGCAATTAATTTAGAAAAGATTGAATACGTAGTCTTAGATGAAGCCGATGAAATGTTGAATATGGGATTCCAAGACGACATTGAATTTATTTTAAAAAACACACCTAATAGAGAGAGTATCTGGTTATTTAGTGCCACTATGCCTGCTGAAATTAGAAAAGTAAGTAAGCGCTATATGAAAGATCCTGTTGAAGTGACTATTGGAAAAGTAAATGCTACCAATAAAAGTATTGACCATCAATAGTATTTAACCTCGTCACAGCACCGCGAGTAGAC
>CAZWTV010000139.1:0-4109 GCA_964637225.1 uncultured Sediminibacterium sp. | reverse complement strand
GTAAAGTTCTATTTCTTTTAACTTCGCTTCCATAGCGGGTATCATGGCAAGGCCTTCACTAAAACTCCCTTCTAAAAAATGCTTATTTATTTTAGCAATGTATAAGTAAATAAAGCTTTGAATTAAATTATTTTTATTATTGAGTACTATAGGAGTATTACTAAAATTTTCTAGAATAGTTATTGTTTCATTTAGTTTATCAAAACTTCTTAAGTCAAAGTGCGAAGTAATTAAATTATGAAGCCCCTTTATATATTGAGCGGTTTCTATAAGTTTCATGTTTTCTGTTGCTTCAAACAGATCTACCCATTTTTGTGCATACCTATAATGCATTAAAAAATCTTGAGTGATAAAGCCATACCAACAATAACATTGATAGCGATACATTAATTCATAAAACCCCTTGGATGTTTTCACTTTTTCCATAATGGGGTCTTGCATTAATTGGTCTAAAGCTTCTCGGTCTTCTTCGTTACGAGCATGACCATGTTGAATGTACCAGCTATAGAGTTGCAAAGACAGATTTGAAATTTTGGCAATATCATCTAAGCGAGTATTCACTTCATCAATTTCTTCACTTAATTGTTTTGCACGGTCTTGCATACTTCTTGTAATATGCAAAGACTCAATTTTCTTTTCTAAAAATAAAACCTGCAATAAATAAGTTACTTGATTATTTTGTTTAGTTAAGGTTTTTATTTTTTCAAGTACACGTAAACTTTGTATGTATAAACCTTTATTGTATAAAATTTTTGCATGATCTAATTGTTCGTGAATTTGTAAATCAATATTTTCATTTTGTTTCACGACCCTTAAGCTTGCTAAAATTTGATCGTATAAATGAGCTTTTAAATTTGAAAGTTGTTGTTTTTGAATAGACTCGTTTTTGCGCAGCAGTTCCTCCTCATCGTATACCTTCATTTTATCTAAGGCATCAAAAAGCTGAATAATCTTTAGATCGGCCGAGGCAGAATTACGCTTTACATATAATTTGAAATTGCGCTTTTCGGCCCTTTCTAAGGATTTTACCAAAATAAATATTGCCTCCGTACTCAGGTTGGGCATCGTAACTAATTTTATCTCAAGTTATTGAATATCAATTATTTAATCAAATTTTAACCCCATTACACATTGTAAATTAGCCATAATTATGATGTGAATTACTTGTGAATAGGTGCTAAATTTGAATAAGACACGGGCCAAAAGCCCGTTTTTTATCTGTAACATATTCATAATCAATAAGATGCTGGCAATTGAATGCTCATACATTTAATATAAAAAAGCATCGGCTCTATAATTAAAAAAATGCAATAAAGATGAGTCAAAAAGTGTTCATATTCGATACCACACTAAGAGACGGAGAGCAGGTTCCCGGCTGTAAATTAAATACGCAGGAAAAATTGGCTTTGGCAGTGAGATTAGAAGAACTAGGTGTAGATATTTTAGAAGCTGGTTTCCCAGTTTCAAGCCCCGGCGATTTTGAATCAGTGAATCAAATTGCTAAAACTTTAAAAAATACTGTGGTGTGCGGATTATCTCGTGCAGTGCAAAAAGATATTGAAGTGGCTGCAGCTGCTTTACAACCTGCAAAACGTTTTAGAATTCATACAGGCATTGGCACTTCAGATTTACATATCAAATATAAATTCAACGCAACACGTGAAGAAATTATTGAACGTGCTATTAATGCTGTAAAGCTTGCACGTAAGTTTACCAATGATGTAGAATTTTATGCAGAAGATGCAGGAAGAACAGATAATGAATTTTTAGCAAGAGTCATAGAAGCCGTAGTAAAAGCAGGAGCTACTACTTTAAATATTCCAGATACCACCGGATATTGTTTACCTTATCAATACCAAGCTAAAATGGAATATTTGGTTAACCATGTACCTAATATAGACAAAGCCATTTTATCTTGTCATTGTCATAACGATTTAGGATTAGCTACTGCCAATTCTATTGCAGGTGTCATGGGAGGTGCCAGACAAATTGAGTGCACAATTAATGGTTTAGGTGAACGCGCTGGTAATACAGCATTGGAAGAAGTGGTAATGATATTGAATCAACATAAATATTTAGGCTATTCTACTAGTATTAATACACAACTTCTTAATCCTATTAGCCATGAAGTGGCAGATATTATGCGCATGGGTGTACAGCCAAACAAAGCAATTGTTGGCGGTAATGCATTTTCTCATTCATCTGGGATACATCAGGATGGATTTTTGAAAGAAGCTCAAACCTATGAAATAATTGACCCCGCATTAGTTGGTGCAGAAGCTAGTAAAATTGTATTAACTGCAAGAAGTGGTCGCAGCGCTTTAGCACATCGTTTACAAAAATTAGGGTATGACTATACAAGAAATGATATAGATATTTTATATCCTACTTTTTTACAAATTGCTGATAAAAAGAAAGAAGTCACTCAAGATGATTTAGTGGAAATTGCTACTGCTTATTCAAAAGAAAGCACTATGGAGATGAAATAGTAAATACTATAAAAAACTAAAAGAAAGAAAGTAGAAAATGGGAAAAACAATATTTGATAAAATTTGGGATAAGCATGTTGTCAAGGTTATTGAAGACGGGCCTTCTGTATTATACATTGATAAACATTTTATTCATGAGGTAACCAGCCCACAAGCTTTCAGTGGTATTGAAAAAAGAGGCGCTAGTTTATTTAGACCCAAACAAATTGTGGCCACAGCAGATCATAATGTACCCACTATGCATCAGCATTTGCCTATTGCCGATCAATTATCAAAATTTCAAGTAGATACATTAATAGAGAATTGTAAAAAACATGGTGTAGAATTATATGGACTAGGACATCCTCATCAAGGTATTGTGCATGTGATAGGCCCTGAGTTAGGCATTACACAGCCTGGTATGACTATTGTTTGTGGAGATAGCCATACCTCAACCCATGGAGCGTTTGGATCTATTGCATTTGGTATAGGTACTAGTGAAGTAGAAATGGTGTTTGCCTCACAATGTGTATTGCAAAGCAAACCAAAAGTAATGCGCATTAACATTGAAGGTAGTGTACAAAAAGGAGTAGTATCAAAAGATATTATTTTATACATCATTGCAAAAATTTCTGCAAGTGGTGCTACAGGTTATTTTGTTGAATATGCTGGTTCTGCTATTCGTGCTTTAAGTATGGAAGCAAGAATGACTATATGTAATATGAGTATTGAAATGGGTGCTAGAGGGGGAATCATTGCCCCAGATGAAACTACTTACGCTTATATGAAAGGCCGTCCATTTGCACCACAGGGAAATAATTGGGATCTTAAATTAGCTGAGTGGAAGCAATTATATTCTGATGCAGATGCAAAATTTGATCTTGAAATAAATATCAATGCAGCCGATATTGATCCTATGATCACTTATGGAACTAATCCTGGAATGGGAATTGCTGTAACAGGCCAAGTACCCACTTTAGATAGTATTAGCGATAACACAGAAAAACAAAATTTTCAAAAAGCATTACACTATATGGGTTTAGTGCCGGGACAAAGTTTATTAGGCATGCCAGTGCATTATGTATTTATTGGTTCTTGTACCAATTCACGCATTGAAGATTTTAGATTGGTTGCCAGTATCATACAAGGCAAACAAAAAAATGATTCAGTGAAAACTTTAATTGTACCTGGTTCACAAAAAGTGGCTAAACAAATTCAAGCAGAGGGTTTAGATAAAATATTTACAGCAGCTGGTATAGAGATTAGACAAGCTGGATGTAGTGCTTGTTTGGGTATGAATGAAGATAAAATACCAGCAGGTGAATATTGTATAAGTACTAGCAACAGAAATTTTGAAGGTCGTCAGGGTGCCGGTGCTAGAACTTTATTAGCAAGTCCATTAACTGCAGCAGCGGCATTGTTGACGGGAAAAATTACAGATATAAGAGAAATATTAAATTAATAATACCAACTCAGAAAATAATTATAGTATGCAATCTTTACAAAAAATAACAAGCAGGTTTGTTCCGCTTCGTATGGAAAACGTAGACACGGATCAAATCATACCTGCTCGTTTGTTGAAAGCCACTACTAAAGAAGGGTTTGGTAAAAATGTATTTCGAGATTGGAGATATGAGAACG
>CAZWTV010000138.1:2440-4144 GCA_964637225.1 uncultured Sediminibacterium sp. | reverse complement strand
ATATAATTGATTTTATTTCACTTCCTATAAATGGGTATAATAATTTATTATTTTCTCTTAATTATTCCCTTCATAATATAATAGGCATTTCAGAAAATACTCCCGGCAATAATTGGGCTGGAGAACCCTTTACTGTTAATAACCATTTAAATGAGGATACGGCTGGTAGTGCAATTCATGCCCTTTTAATTTTAACATCTATTATTCTTGTTTTTAAATCTAAGTATAGGACTAAGCTACTTTTATTATTTGCTTATTGCTTTATTGCCTTTTCATTATATGGGCTAATGTTTAGATACACGCCATTTGATATCCGTTTATTATTACCTGTTTTACTTTTCATGACTATTATAAGTATTTATATCATTTATACTACTGTAACTAATAAGCAAATAATAAATGGCATGATGTTACTGTTTTTGATAATTTCCATTTTTCCAGTGTATTTCAATAGAGCCAAACCCATTATTGGTAACCCCTTTTATTTAAGAAGAGTTTTAACAAATTCCCCTAAAGGTGATTTAGATAAAGCAAGCCTGGCATTATTGCCCAATCAATTTAATGAAGAAATACTAAAAAACTATATAATGGTAGATTCTACTTATACACTAAAAAAAGATTTATCTAAATATCAAAGAAAATTACTTTTTAAATTAGAAGATTCTGTTGGTTTATTTGATTTTGATAAAAAAACAATTTTTCAAAAATCAAGATTAGATAATTATTTTACTCAGAATCCATCTATTCAAAAAAATATGGATACAATTTTTAGGAATATTTCAAATAAGAATACATTTAATAACTCAGATGATGCAAAACCAATTTATATAGATTTAAAAACTGAATTTGATTCCTATGAATACCTTATTTGGGTTTATGCCAAAGCCCATTTTAAAAATGGCATTTATATTGGAAATTCTGATAGCTTGAAATACCGCTCTTATTCAAAGAACATAATTGATCCTAAATTATACAATATAGAAGTTTTGGATAAAAATAAAAACTGGACTATTAAGTATAAGAATTAATTATTGTAAATTGCAGTTTGTTATAACCTATGATTAATAATAAAAAAGTTACTGTTGTTTTACCAGCTTATAATGCAGCTAAAACCTTAGCAAAAACAATTGAAGAAATTCCTTTTGATATAGTCGATGATATAATTTTATGTGATGATAATTCAACTGATAATACTATTGAACTAGCCAATAAATTAAATATTAATCATATTATTAGCCATAATGTAAATAGAGGCTATGGGGGTAATCAAAAATCGCTGTATGATAAAGCTATTGCGATTAACTCAGATATCGTAATTATGCTACATCCCGACTACCAATATACACCCAAGCTTATTACTTCTATGGTTTCCATTATTTCTCAAGAATTATACCCTGTTGTTTTTGGATCTAGAATTTTAGGAGGCGGTGCTCTTAAAGGGGGCATGCCTATTTATAAATATATTGCCAATAGGTTTTTAACTAGCATTCAAAATTTACTGTTAGGGCAAAAATTAAGTGAATACCATACTGGTTATAGAGCCTATTCAATTGAAGTATTAAAAGCCATTGATTACAATTCAAATTCGGATGATTTTATTTTTGATAATCAGGTAATAGCTCAAATTTTTGAAAAAGGTTTCGAAATTGCTGAAATTACCTGTCCTACTAAATATTTTTCAGAAGCTTCTTCTATTAATTTAGC
>CAZWTV010000138.1:0-2340 GCA_964637225.1 uncultured Sediminibacterium sp. | reverse complement strand
ACTAATTCTCTAACTTTGCTTTAAGTCATTTCATTTATCACTTCAAACACCCCCCTGAATTTGAATGAAATTAAAAATAATATGTTTAAGATTAAGAATTTCAGTATTGTACCAAAATTTTTCATTCTTTTATTAGACTTAGTAGTCACTCTATTAGCTTTATTTATTGCTATATTAATACAATTTAATGTTACTGTTAAATTAGTGAATTGGAGCAACGTTATCAATGCTATGGTATTAATAACATTAATTAATTCATTGGTTTTTATTGTCACAAAATCATACACAGGCATAGTTCGCTATACAGGGGTGCAAGACGCTTTAAGAATTCTTTTAGCTATTGCATGCTCTTCCTTTCTTATTTTAGTTATAAATACTTTAGCATTAGGCTATGGATCTATTTTATCCTTAACAACTTTAGTTATAGTTCTTTATACCATTTTTAGCTTTCTATTTTTAATTTCTTATAGAGTTTTAGTGAGGTATTTATTTGCCTATGCTAAAAATTACAAGATGAAGAAAAAAACAGTAGTTATTTTTGGCGCTGCAGATACCGGGGTAGCAACACAAAGAGTATTGGAGAACGATAGTCAAGCTAATATTCAGGTATTAGCTTTCATTGATGATGATAAGAAAAAAGGAAGTAAGAATTTAAATGGTGCCCCTATAATTACTTTTAATGCATTCAAAGAATTAATTACTATTCAACCTGTAGATGAATTAATTATAGCTCGCTATACTATACCCACTAAAAGAAAAAATGAAATCGTGGATTTTTGTTTAGATCACGATATTAAAGTGTTGAGTGTTCCTCCTTATGCAAAGTGGGCAGAAGGTAAATTTAATAGTAGACAATTACAGTCTATAAAAATTGAAGATTTACTAGAGCGTGATCCTATTTTAATAAATAATAATCAAATTAAAGCACAAGTAAAAGGTAAGCGTATTTTAGTAACGGGTGCTGCTGGTTCTATTGGTTCTGAAATTGTAAGACAACTTATTCCATTTGGTCCAGAATTAATTATTCTATGTGACCAAGCAGAAACTCCTTTACATGCTTTGGAGCTTGAATTAATGGAGCGAGGTACACGTGTAAACTGTTTGAATTATTTAGCTGATGTGACTAATAAGTCTAGAATGTCAAATTTATTTGAGGAATTTAAGCCTCATTATATTTACCATGCGGCTGCCTATAAGCATGTTCCTATGATGGAATTATGCCCTACTGAAGCGGTAAGAAATAATTTAATTGGAGTAAAAGTAATTGCCGATTTAGCCATTCAGCATGGGGTTGAGCGTTTTGTAATGATATCTACCGACAAAGCTGTGAACCCTACCAATGTAATGGGGGCTAGTAAGCGTATGGCTGAAATGTATGTGCAAGCTCTATCAAAAGAGTCTGGAATTGCCACCAAATTCATTACAACGCGTTTTGGAAACGTTTTAGGCTCTAATGGCTCTGTTATTATAAGATTCAAGGATCAGATTGAAAAAGGAGGCCCTGTGACCGTTACGCACCCAAATATTACCCGTTATTTTATGACCATACCTGAAGCCTGTCAATTGGTTTTAGAAGCTGGAAGTATGGGAAATGGGGGAGAGATATTTGTATTTGATATGGGTCAGCCGGTGGCTATATCTGATTTAGCAAAGAAGATGATTCGTTTATATGGCTTAATTCCCAATATTGATATTAATATTACCTATAGTGGTTTACGCCCAGGGGAGAAATTGTATGAGGAATTATTAAATGACCAAGAAAATACGACTCAAACATATCATGATAAAATTTTAATTGCCAAGGTTCGAGACGTTTCATTTGAGCAGGTAAAACAAAGTACTTATGAATTAGAACATATTTTAAGCACTTCAAATGATGAAATGAAACTAGTATCTAAGATGAAAGAACTAGTACCTGAGTATATTAGCAATAATAGTATTTATGAAAAATTAGATGCTACTGTTATTGCGATGGAAAAATAAATTTAAAAGCTTGCATTAATTAGTAGCCCAATATCCTGAATAGACTCAATTTGTCTTAGCGCTAAAGAATCAAATCCCTTAAAGGCAGAAAAGGTATAATGGTAATTTTCATTATGCTCATTTCTTCTAAAACCGTGGTCGCCAGTTAGTATTATTCTATAATTTCCAGCTTTATTTATAGAATCTAGTAGAGTTTCTATTTTTGTGTTAGTGAATTTCCAGAATGAATAATAGTTTTCAAAATTAACTTCATGTCTAATGGGAAATTCCTCTCCAAAATAAAATGGAGGATGCGGTATAAATAAATGAACATAAGTAAATGCCTTTTTATTTTTTTGTTTAAGTAGCATATTTGGT
>CAZWTV010000137.1:0-4167 GCA_964637225.1 uncultured Sediminibacterium sp. | reverse complement strand
AAAATATTGCTTGTGGATTAGATCCAGATAAAGTATCATTATACGTTCAAAGCGATGTGCCTGAAATTGCTGAATTATACTTGTACTTAAATATGTTGTCTTATAAAGGAGAATTAGAAAAAACAACTTCTTTCAAAGACAAAGTGCGTATGCAACCCGAAAATGTAAATGCGGGACTACTCACCTATCCTGTTTTACAAGCGGCAGATATTTTAATACATCGTGCTGTCAAAGTTCCCGTAGGTAAGGATCAAGAACAAAACTTAGAAATGGCACGCAATTTTGCAGAGAGATTTAATTTTAGATATGGAGAAACCTTTCCTTTACCTTATGCTTTTAATTATAACCATGAATTGGTAAAAATTTTAGGACTTGATGGGAATGGCAAAATGAGTAAAAGCGAAAATCAAAACACTACTTTATTTTTAGCAGATGAAGACGAAGCCATTCGCAATAAAATAAAAAAAGCTAAAACTGATCAGGGCCCTCTCACCACGCATTCAGTAAAACCTGATTATATTGAGAACCTATTTACTTTAATGAAATTAGTAAGTACCACAGACACAGTTCAAAAATTTGAAGACGATTTCAATAATAGCAGTGAAGGCAATTGCATAATTCGTTATGGAGATATGAAAAAACAATTGGCAGAAGATATGGTTCAATTTATTAAACCAATTCGAAATCAAGCACTTGATTTACAAAACAACAAAGAACTTCTTACGAAAATTATCAGACAAGGGGCAGATAAGGCTAGGGCCAGCGCTTCTGCTACTTTATCTATAGTTAGAAAAGCGGTTGGCATGAATTATTAAAAGCAATAATTAATTATTAACATAGATACATAGAACTAAACTATTACATATTTTCACACCATGGCAAAAGCTAAAAAACCAAAACACGTTGCAATTGCAGGAAATATTGGAGCAGGTAAAACTACTTTAACTGAAATGCTGAGCAAACATTATCGTTGGATACCCCAATTCGAAGACGTAGATCGCAACCCTTACTTAATGGACTTTTATGACGATATGACACGTTGGAGTTTTAATCTTCAAATTTATTTTTTACATGGAAGATTAAATCAAATCTTAGAAATACAAAAGGGGACTGAAACTGTTATTCAAGATAGAACCATTTATGAAGATGCCAATATTTTTGCTCCTAACTTGCACGAGATGGGTCTAATGAGCAAAAGAGATTTTGATAATTATTTTGGATTTTTTAGCACTATCAAAACAATGATACAGCCTCCCGACCTACTCATTTATTTAAAAGCATCGGTGCCCACCTTGGTATCTCAAATACAAAAAAGAGGAAGAGAATATGAGGAAAATATTCGTTTAGATTATTTAAAAAAATTAAATGATTACTATAATAAATGGATTGACGGCTATAAAGAAGGTCCTTTATTAGTCATTGACTGCGATAAAAATAAATTTGGTGAATCTGAAGAAGATTTAGGTGAAATTATTGGCAAAGTGGATGGTATGCTCTATGGCCTTTTTTAAATACATAGATTAAATTACTTTACTGGAATGAATCATATTACACCTTCCCTTCTAGAAGAGATTAAATCTATAGTTGGAGCCGCTCATTTTTTTACAGACGAAGAAAGCATAGCTACATATGGCAGCGATGAAACTGAAAAATTACACTACGTTCCACAAGTAGTGGTGAAGCCAAGAAAGGCTTCAGAAATTTCCCAACTATTACATCTTTGTAATAAACATCTCATTCCAGTAACACCAAGAGGGGCAGGCACAGGGCTAACTGGTGGTGCACTTCCTCATTTAGGAGGTTTGGTTATTTCAATGGAACGTTTTAATGAAATTTTAGAAATTGATGAGAAAAATTTGCAAGTGACTACCGAACCTGGAGTTATTACCGAGGTTTTACAAAATGCAGTAAAAGAAAAAGGGTTATTCTACCCTCCCGATCCAGCCAGCAAAGGAAGTTGTTTTATTGGTGGTAATATATCAGAAAATTCAGGCGGGCCTAAGGCAGTCAAATATGGAGTAGTCAAAGATTATGTATTGAACCTAGAAGTTGTTTTGCCTACTGGTGAAATTATTTGGACAGGATCTAATGTATTAAAAAACGCAACGGGATATAATCTCACTCAATTAATAGTTGGTAGCGAAGGTACTTTAGGCATAGTCACAAAAATTGTACTAAGGTTAATACCACATCCAAAATTTGATTTATTAATGCTAGCTCCTTTTAATAGTTTAGAAAAAGCTAGTGAGGCAGTTAGTGCGATTTTCAGAGCCGGCATCACCCCAAGCGCATTGGAGTTAATGGAAATTGAATCCATAAAATTAGCTAGTAAAATTTGTGAAAGCAGTGCCATACCCATCACCGAAAATTTAGCAGCTCATTTAATTATAGAGGTAGATGGAAACGACAGAGATGTTTTAATGAAAGAAATGGAAGCGATTGCTGAAGTATTGCAAAACTTTGAAGTTGGTGAATTGTATTTTGCAGATGATGCTCAACAAAAAAATGAGCTTTGGAAAATTCGTAGAAAAGCAAATGAGGCAGCAGTGGCCGCAGGCTATACTATTGAAGAAGATACTGTGGTTCCAAGAGCTGAACTACCTCGTTTAATTAAAGGGGTGAAAGCTTTAGCAAAAGAAAATGGATTTAGTGTAGTTTCCTATGGTCATGCTGGCGATGGTAATTTGCATATAAGAATAAATCATCCTAGTTATAAAAAAAGTTATAACAATGAACCAATACAAATAATACTTACCAAAATATTTGAACTGGTGAAATCTCTGGGGGGTACTATTAGTGGTGAACATGGCATTGGACTCATTCAAAAATCTTTTATGCCTGTAATGTTTAACAATACTCAAATGGACTTAATGAAAGGTATTAAAAAAGTCTTTGATCCAAATAATATTTTAAACGCTGGAAAAATATTTGATTTCTAAAAAATAAAATTCTATCATAACTGGCTTTATATGAAAAGAAGAAATAGTATTATAAAATTATTAGTGTTATTAGCTTGCTTTTATATAGGTCCAAAAGTGAAAGCGCAGAACAGTATTCAAACTCATAAAATTTTTGAAGAGGAAAAACCAATTTTATTTGGAGGAGGTTTATTATTAGGAGGCGGCTCTAACTCATTTCAATTTGGGTTGAATCCTGAAATTTTAAAAAGTTATAATCAATACCTCGATGCAGGTATCATTACTAACCTGTATTATTCTTCATTCAATATTTCATTGGGCTCCAATGAAAAAATAAAAAATTTTCAACTTGGAGCTGGCGCATTTGTTAGAGCCTGGCCGCTAGAACAATTTTTTATTCAATTACAACCCGAATATAATAGAACCTGGACTTCCGCTAATAATTATAGCAATGGAGTAAAGGCAAGTACTAGTTTTGGCGCCACCAGTTTATTAGGAGGTATTGGCTATGGAAAACATAATGCCGATGGTTTTTCTTACTTCTCCATTATGATTGATTTATTAGACGCAGCACAATCACCCTACAGAATTGGTCAACTAAAAGCACAACCCATTTTTAGAGCTGGATTCGGTATACCAATTTTCAAAAACAAGCAAAAGACACAGTAATATATTAAGATAAATGAGACTCAAATGCAGCTACAGAGGGGCAAGTTATAATTCTATCTTTCCAACCATCGTACATAAATCCTTGACGGTCCATTTCAGATAATAATTGAATTAGCGCATTGTAGTAACCTTCAATGTTTAGTATAAAAACTTTTTTTGTGTGAATTTTTAAATTATTCCAAGTAAGCATTTCAAACAATTCGTCTAAAGTACCCATACCTCCAGGTAATACCAGGCCAGCCTCCCCCCTTTCATAAAGAATTTTTTTTCTTTCATGCATATTTTCAGTTACAATAAGTTCAGAGAGTTCTGTATGTTGTGCTTCCCATTCTAATAATAATTTTGGTATAATACCTATCACTTTACCACCTTGGGCAAGACAAGCATTAGCCAATGCCCCCATAATACCTTTATTCCCTCCGCCATATATCAAGTTAATATTTTTTTGAGCCAAGAGTTGTCCTAATGCTTGTGCTTCTTGTATAAAGAGTGTATTATTACCCGATTTCGAACCGCAAAAAACAGTAATGGACTTGAATTGCATAAAAACAGTATTTAGCTTGAATATAATAGCAATTTA
>CAZWTV010000136.1:0-4173 GCA_964637225.1 uncultured Sediminibacterium sp. | reverse complement strand
TATGATATTGCATTATGGCTTAATAGAATGTATAATTGGTATAGAGAAAAAAGAAATCTACCATACTACTCAATCTCAAAAGAAATAAAAAATAAAATAAAAAGCGCAGTTAATTTTATTAATGACTTTGAAGATAATGCAATTAATTTAGCTAAATTAAAAAATTGTGATATAGCAGTATGTGGTCATATACATCAACCTGATTTAAAAGAAAATTATATGAACTCAGGCGATTGGTGCGAAAACTGCACAGCATTGGTTGAAACATTAGATGGTAAATGGGAAATATTTTATCTTCATGAATAACTATTTATAATTAAATGAATACTTTAGTTAAAAATTTTATTAAAAACATTATAAAAGAATCTTTTATTGAAGAAGAATATCCTGAAAGTTTTGATATGGAGTTTTTTAAAACATTAAAATCTTTTGCAAGTAGAAAAAAATATTGTGAGCAACATTTAAAAAGAATCTCATCAGGTTCATCAAGAATTGTATATCTTATTGATAATGATAAAGTTCTAAAGTTAGCATGGAATAAAAAGGGTATTGCACAGAATGAAATAGAAAGTGAGTACAGTAATTATCATGACTTATCTGATATTATAGCTAAAGTATTTGATGCCCATCCTGATAACTTATGGATTGAAATGGAATTAGCTAAAAAACTAACACCTAGTTTGTTTAAACAGGTTGTTGGTTTTAATTTTAATGATTATTCAGCAGCAATTCATAATTATTATTACAATAATAACCCATCAAAATATTCATACAAAATAAAAGTTGATGATAATCTAGTTTCACAAATGTGGGAAGATGAATTTGTTTATGATATGTTCCAATATATTGGAAATTATGATGTTCCTGTTGGTGATTTAACAAGACTTAGTTCTTATGGTCTTGTAAAAAGAAATGGACAAGATGCAATAGTTTTAATTGACTATGGATTAAGTTCCGATGTTTATAGTTCCTATTACAATTAATTTTCTTATATTTGCTTCATGAAAATCTTTGCAATCTCAGATACTCATGGAAGACATGAGCAGGTTCAAATTCCTGAAGGAACAGATATGCTTATTCATGCAGGAGATTTTTCAAATGTAAAAAGTCCTGCAATGAACCATAATGAAGTTAATTTATTCTTAATTTGGCTTGAACAACAATCAGTTAAATATAAAGTGATTATTGCAGGTAATCATGATACTTCCATTGAAAGTAGATTCATTACCAAAAATGATTTTAAAAATAGAGGTATTATTTATCTTGAACATGAATTAGTTGAAATAGAAGGAATTAAAATATTCGGTTCACCTTATACTCCAGAATTTCATAATTGGGCATTTAATCGTTCAAGAAATAAACTTGGGAAAATTTGGGATTCAATACCTGATGATACTGATATTCTTATAACTCACGGTCCTCCTAAAGGTATATTAGATTCCGCAGCAAGAGGAAAAAATTTAAATGAACATGTGGGTTGTTCTGCTTTACTTAAAAGAGTATTAAAGATACAGCCAAAAATACACATCATGGGCCATATACACCATAACAAAGATAATCTTAATAATGGTACATTTAAATTATTAAATTGCAAAACATTATTTGCAAATGTATCTTGCGTTAAGGATGGTGATAAATTACCATTTACTTATAACGGTCATAGTTTTGAACTATGATTATCTTCCTGCTTGAGTTTGAACACCTATTCTTGACAAATTAGCTAAACCTGATTTAATTTGTTGTGATGGAATGCTAGTAAAACCTAAAACAGTTTGAATAAGTTTATCAACTTGACTAAAATTACGAACACTTTTTAAATTAGTTAATAAAGTAGTATTTTTTTGTAATGCAGTTAACATCGCAGTTTCAATTGCTTGGTCCTTTTGCTGTTGTTGCTGACCACCTTGAGGGCCAAATCCTGTGCTACCAACAGCCGTAGAACCCATTGCAGGTTGTTCCATTAACATTTTACGAACCATTCCTCTTAATTGAGATTCAGTAACTAAAACTTTTTTCATCTTCTTTTTATTGTAAATAGTCAGAATCAAAAAAAAGTCTTATATTTGAATTGTGAAAACAATATGTCGGGATGTTGGAATTGGTAGACAAGATGGTCAATCTCTATGTAAGGAGATATAAATTAAAAACCATTGGCAGAAATTAATGCCGTGAGGGTTCAAATCCCTCTCTCGACACAACTCATTGATAATGAATGAGTTATATATGGCCTTGTAAGTAAATGGATATACTGATTGCCTTCTCATTCCATTCTGAGGTATGGAGAGAGAAGCAATTCTTCCAAGTTCGATTCTTGGTGAGGCTACTGTAATGGTTTTCTGTGGAAAGCGCAAGCAAATTGGGAGTATCGCATAGCGGCTATTGCAACAGACTGTAAATCTGTCACCTTCAATGGTATCGGTGGTTCGAGTCCATCTACTCCCACAAAATATTTCTATGAGAAGCGAAACATTTCAAAGCATACTTAATGAGATGGAAAAAGACCATTGGTGGTTTAAACTAAAGAGATGGTTTCGTATTGAACTTTATGTGATTAAATGTTTAGGTATTAAAAAATACATTAAAAGAAAAATATATGGAAAATAATTTTTATACAAGACTTCTTGATGAAAAAGTTTCATTAGAAGAAAAAGTTTAAAAACTTAAAGCATTTTTATAAAACTGAGCGTAAAACCCATTCATCGCTTTAGCGTGGATGGGATGTAAGCGACCCCTTTATACTTACATTTTTCAAATTTAGACAAATATTTGGTTTTGTCAAAAAAATATTGTACTTTTACAAAAGTTTAGACTATCTAATAATAGATGCTCAAAGGATTAAAATATAGATTATACCCAACCAAAACCCAAAAAGAGTTGATTGCCAAGCATATTGGTAGCAGCAGGTTTGTGTATAACCTTGCTCTTGAAACTAAAAACACAGCATATTTAGGTTATAAATATAATTTTTCACCTTTTGATTTGATTAAACAACTTCCTGAACTTAAAAAAGAATGTGAGTGGCTGAAAGAAGTTAATAGTCAATCCTTACAACAATCCATACAAAATATGGATATTGCTTTTAAGAAATTTTTTAAAGGTGCTGGTTTTCCTAAATTCAAGTCAAAACACAAAGGGAAACAATCTTTTTCTATTCCACAAAATGTACTTGTTGAAAATGACCTTTTGATAATTCCTAAATTCAAAGAAGGAATCAGTATTGTTCTGCATAGACCAATCAAAGGAACTATAAAAAGTGCTACCATTAGTGTTACGCCAACTGGTAAATACTTTGTTTCGATATTGGTTGATACTAATACTAAAATGCCAACTAAAGCACCAATAACCGAAAGCACTACCATAGGAATAGATTTAGGAATTAAAAATTTCGCAATCACATCTCAAGGAGAAGTTTTTGAAAACCCTAAACATCTAAGAAAAGCACAAGCTAAACTAAAATATGTACAACGTAAATATTCAAAATATAAAGGCAAACGTACTAAACAACGTCTTGCCTTACTACATGAAAAGGTAGTAAATAAACGCAAAGATTTTCTGCATAAAACATCAACTAAACTAATTCGTGAGAACCAAACGATATGTTTAGAGGATTTAGCAGTAAAAAATATGGTTAAAAACCATAACCTTGCACAATCAATAAGTGATGCAGCATGGTCAAGTTTCGTAACTATGTTGGAATACAAAGCAGATTGGTATGGTAAGAACATCCTAAGAATAGGTCGTTTTGCTCCATCATCAAGGACTTGTTCTTACTGTGGGTATATCAATAAAGAACTACAATTAAAAGACCGTGAATGGACTTGCCCTAAGTGTAATTCTGTTCTTGATAGAGATGTTAATGCTTCCATAAATATTAAATCATTTGCTCTTAAAAATAATTTGTCTGGGGAACACAGACTTAAAAATCAGGACGAACTGCCGAGATTACTCGGAGTGCTGACTCTTGAAGCCCATCCCATCAGCTTTGCTGTGGGTGGGTAGTTCACAAACACCAAAGAGGCATGACAATACAGGTATTAAATTCAGATGGTACACCATTGAAATGTGGTAGTCAAATACACTAGATATATATACAATGGAAAGGTTAAAATCATCTGCTGAAATAAAAATTGGTGAATATTATGTTTTATCTCAAACGAGTTTATATAGAATAGC
>CAZWTV010000135.1:0-4175 GCA_964637225.1 uncultured Sediminibacterium sp. | reverse complement strand
GGTCTTTGTTGGGTGTACTCTTGCTCATAATTAATCTATTATACGCTCGGCATTACTCATATTGGTCATGCCATTTTTTTGTAAAATTTCTTTAGCGAGGTTTAAGTAGTTAACCGTTCCTTTGCTATCGGCATCATATAAAATAACCGGCTTGCCTACACTGGGTGCCTCACTTAAACGAGTATTTCTATGAATAATAGTTGAGAAAACCATTTCATCAAAATGTTTTCTTACCTCACTTACCACTTGGTTGCTTAAACGAAGTCTTCCATCGTACATTGTCATTAAAATTCCTTCAATTTGTAATTCAGGATTTAATCTACTTTGAACAATTTTTACAGTGTTTAATAATTTACCTAAACCTTCTAAAGCAAAAAATTCACATTGAACAGGTACAATAACACTATTGGCTGCTACTAGTGCATTCACTGTAATAAGACCTAGTGAAGGTAGACAATCAATGATGATAAAATCGTATTGATCAGTGATCGGGTTTAATAATTCTTTTAATACATTTTCTCTGTTTGGCAGGTTGACTAATTCAATTTCTGCACCCACTAAATCAATATGAGAGGGAATAACATCTAGATGTGGTATTTCAGATTTTAAAATAATATCTGATAATGGAGTTTGGTTGATCATTCCATCATATAAACTTGTAGTGATATTGTGTAAATCAAATCCTACACCTGTAGTACTATTGGCCTGAGGATCTGCATCAATTAAAAGGGTTTTGTATTCTAGTACAGCCAAGCTTGCTGCAATATTTATTGCAGAAGTTGTTTTTCCTACACCCCCTTTTTGATTCGCAATACCTATTATTCTAGCCATAAAACGGATATCCTTAATTTCTGCCAAAAATAAGGCATAAATGCTAACAATTTGGTCTTAATTTTGTGCCTTAAAATATATTATGCGAAACCCCTTAATTCTAGCTATTCTCATTACTGTACTCATTTTCATAGACTTTTATATTTACCATGTATTGCGCATCTTATTGCAGGGTGCATCCAACGGGACCAAATCCGCAGTAGGTATTGTTTATGGGTCCCTTTGTATCATAAGTCTGGGTTCTTTTTTATTGTTTCCATATATTTCTAATCCTTACTTCAAACAGTATATTTTTTCTATTGGAATTGGTTGGGTACTAACTCAAATTTTCATGGTTTTATTTTTCTTAGTTGATGATTTAAGAAGAGGTGCATTTTGGACCATGGGGCAGGCGGCCTCTTTAGCTGGAGCAAAATTTTTGAATACTGAAAAGGGAATTCCTAGGTCTACTTTTTTAAGTTGGATAGGAGTGGGTTTATCGTCTACTTTGTTTTTATCACTTTTATATGGATTTGGAAATAAATACAATTATAAACTCCTAAAAAAGAAAATTGTATTAAAAAATTTACCCACTGCATTTAAAGGCTTTAAGATTATTCATATTAGTGATATACATAGTGGAAGTTTAAAAGACAAAGCAGCAGTGTTAAAAGGAATTGCATTAATAGAAAAACAAAATGCAGATTTAGTACTATTTACTGGTGATTTAGTCAATGATCGTGCTATAGAAATGCAAGACTGGATGGATGTATTTAGTAAAATTAAAGCACCTTTCGGTGTTTTTAGTACTTTAGGAAATCACGATTATGGAGATTATGTAAAGTGGGACTCCGCAGCACAAAAAAAACAAAATTTGGAAGCTCTTAAGCAAGTCCATCACAATTTAGGTTGGCGTTTACTTGTGAATGAAAATGTTACTATTCAAAAAAATGAGGCAAATTTAAAAATAGTGGGCATTGAAAATTGGGGAGCTAAAGCTCGTTTTCCTAAGTACGGCAAAATGGACATTGCTATGCAAGGTGTAAATAAAGATGATATTATAATACTACTTAGTCACGATCCCAGTCATTGGGAGGCAGAGGTTACTTCCCAATATTCTCATATACAATTAACTTTATCTGGACATACGCACGGCATGCAGTTTGGTTTAGAAAATCCTTACTTTAAATGGAGTCCAGTTCAATGGGTGTATAAACAATGGGCGGGTCTCTATGAAAATAACAATCAACAGTTGTATGTGAATAGAGGCTTTGGCTTTCTTGGATATCCAGGTAGGGTAGGTATACTTCCTGAGATTACACTAATTGAGTTGGCTTAATTTATTTGTTCTTTTGAATTAACAATTTTTTTATGTTTTCAATTGATAAGATCAAATTTTTCAATTTCTCTTTTTGTTCTTTAATAAATCCATTGTCATTCAAATTACCCACTACAGCAATCATTTCCTCCTCATTTTCATATACCATTTTTCTAAAAGGGTTACTATAATCTTTTGCTCTTGTTTTTTCTATCCGATTTGTAATGTCTGTTTTAATTTCAATATAACTATCTAGCCAAATTAATAATTGCTTTATTGTAAGTGAGGAAAGTTTTTTCTTAGTAATTATTTCGAGTGCCAATAAAGCATGGTTTCTTTTTTTAAGAGTATAGTTATTGGATGCTTCTTCATAATATTGATGTATTTCATCCCAACTTTCGATACTATTTGATTTTATTTTTGCAAGTAAATTTCTAATTGCTTTCTGGGGTAATAATTGTCCGCCAATATTAACCCAATCTAATTCTGTAGTATTGAGTTTTAAAGCTTTTAATGAAGCAATTAAATTTTGTGAACTTTTTTTAAAGCTTAACTTATTATTTATGATTTCCATTAAGGCATCCATACCATACAAGAATATCATTTTTTCAAAAATGGAGTATGCTTCATATGTTTTTATGAGTCTTGTTTTGCGTTTGCTATTTTCTATTCCTTCTACAAATACCGAAAGAGCTTCAATTTCTTTTTTTGTTTTTTTTGTAAGTAGGGTATTGCCAAGCTCAATAAGTTTGTCATAATTGGTGGGTATAATTTTTTTAGAGTTATTTAAATAGGATTTTGCCACTGCAGCGGCAATAATTTTTCTAGCATTCAAAAGCTCATTCACTGTATCTGGTGCTAAATAACTATATTCAAAAGACGGCGACTTAACTACTCTCTTATCTCTATCAATATATTTCCACGCATTTCTCGCTAATGCATAAAAGTTATATAAGAACCAATAGCCAGGCATGATTATTAATTCATCTTTAAAAGTATCATTGCTAATTAGTGAAAAGGGTAATGGAATATTTAATTCGTAATTATAATCGCCTTTATTAAGTAAAGCGAAACTTGCAAAAACAGAGTTATGTTTTATACTTACGCACAAACCTGGCCAAAAGCCTCTTCCCATAATTACTTCTCCATCCGCGCCTCTACTATTATGATTGGAGCCTATGGTGGCGCCAGCGGCAATATTACTTTGACCCATTACTAGTGCTGCACATAAAAAAGAATTATTATGGTGTTGTTCATGTGCCGGGAAAATTAACGAGTTCAATACCTCGCAACAGGATATTGTTGCATTAGGCCCTAAAAAAGAGTTAATTAAACGTGCTCCATATTTTAATTGAGAATGGTCTGAAAGAATAAAACGTACCGCTTTGATACCATAAAAAATTCTACATCCAAAACCAATAATACCATTTACTAATTCACAACCTTCACCAATTTGTGTACTTGCTTCTGGTGAAGAATTGATGGTGACATTTTTTATTTTATTAGCACCTTTTAAATAGGCATCAGATCCTATCCACACATCTTTAATAATTTTACAGTTTTTAATAACTGTTCGGTCTCCTATCTTACCGTAATAACCTAATTTGTCATCAAATCGTTTTTCTGTGAGTTCTTTAAACTTTCTTTGTAAAATAACATCTTCTCTATGGCGTGTCCATAAATAGGCATCTCCTGCTGTCATGCCATTAAAGGGCATGACTTTTCTGCCTGTATTCTCATTGCATATTTCCATCCATATTCTTACAGCTTCATCTTCTCCTTTTTTAATGATTCCATTTCCAAATTTTGAATGATTCGTAGTTACAAATTCATTTACATTAGTTATAATTACATCATTACCTATAATATAATGTGACATATAGTTCACATTGTGAATTGCTACATTATTTCCAAGGTCACAACTAATAATTGTAGAATTATAAATTCCCACTGGTACCACTAAGTCACTAAAAATTAAACAATTAGACTCAAGTTTGCCAATTCTTACTAATCCAAAAAGTGAACAATTTTTTACGAGCTCTGGACT
>CAZWTV010000134.1:0-4195 GCA_964637225.1 uncultured Sediminibacterium sp. | reverse complement strand
TAAGGAAATCATCTCTTATAGCCGTGAAGAGGCTTTGAGATTAGGTAATGACTTCATAGGAGCTGAGCATTTAATGCTAGGTCTTATCAGAGATCAAGAAAATACGGCTATCAAAGTACTAAAGCAGTTGAATGTAAATTTAGTTGAACTAAGAAAAGAAATTGAATTAGCTGTAAAAGATAAGTCGGGGAAAAATGTGGCAAATATTAATAGTTTACCTCTTACTAAACAAGCGGAGAAAGTAATTAGAGTAACTGTGCTAGAAGCTAAAGCACTTAAAAGCCCGATGGTAGAAACTGAACACTTGCTTTTAAGTATTTTAAAGAATAAAGAAAATATTGCTACTCAAATACTAAATCAATTTGATATTGATTATGATTTATTCAGAACAGAATTAGGTATGATTAGCTCAAGTGCTGAGGAATCGGTGAATCCTCCTAGTGCTGAGTTTTCAGAAGAAGCTGATGATGAATTTGAAGAAGAAAAAAGAGGAGGAGGTGCTGGTTCCTTTGGTGCTACCTCAAAGGCAAAACCCCCCAGTCCTAATAAATCAAAAACTCCTGTTCTTGATAATTTTGGTCGAGATATTACCAAGCTAGCAGAAATGGATTCTCTGGATCCCATTGTTGGTCGTGATGCAGAAATTGAAAGAGTTAGCCAAATTTTAAGTAGAAGAAAAAAGAATAATCCCATTTTAATAGGTGAGCCAGGAGTAGGTAAGACAGCGATTGTAGAAGGTTTAGCTCTTCGCATTGTTCAAAGAAAAGTAAGTCGAGTTTTATTTGATAAAAGAGTAATATCTCTTGATTTAGCAGCTCTTGTAGCTGGCACTAAGTATAGAGGACAGTTTGAAGAGCGTATGAAAGCCATCATGAACGAGCTAGAAAAAAATAGGGATGTCATTTTATTCATTGATGAAATTCACACCATTGTGGGTGCAGGTGGCGCCAGTGGTTCATTGGACGCCTCAAATATATTTAAGCCAGCCCTTGCTAGAGGAGAGTTACAATGCATTGGCGCTTCCACTTTAGATGAATATAGAATGCACATTGAAAAAGATGGTGCTTTGGATAGACGTTTTCAAAAAGTACTTATTGAACCACCCAGTGTGGCCGATTCAATCACTATTTTAAATAATATCAAATCTAAATACGAGGATTATCATAGCGTTATTTATGATCAACAAGCTATTGAAGCCTGTGTGAAATTAAGTGATCGTTACATGACCGATCGTTTACTTCCAGATAAAGCCATTGATGTGATGGATGAAGTAGGGGCTAGAGTGCATTTAAAAAATATAAATGTACCTATGGATATTGTTGAATTAGAAAAACAAATTGAAGAGGTAAAGAACGAAAAAAATAAGGTGGTGAAAAGCCAACGATTTGAAGAAGCAGCAAGTTTAAGAGATACTGAAAAAAAATTAGGTGAGGCTTTAGAAAAAGCAAAATCCAACTGGGAGGAAGAATCAAAGAATAAGCGTTTTCCTATCAATGAAGAAAATATTGCTGAGGTAGTAAGTATGATGACTGGCATACCTGTTAAAAGAATGGTAGAAGCAGAAACTGCTAAGTTGAAAAAAATGTCGGAGGAAATGAAATCTGAAGTCATTGGACAGGACGAAGCTTTAGGAAAAGTTGTCAAAGCCATACAAAGAAATAGAGTGGGTTTGAAAGACCCCAAAAAACCTATTGGTACTTTTATTTTCTTAGGTCCTACGGGGGTGGGTAAAACCGAGTTAGCAAGAGCACTGGCTAGAAATTTATTTGACTCTGAAGATTCTTTAATTAGAATTGATATGAGTGAATATATGGAGAAGTTTTCAGTAAGTCGTCTTGTGGGAGCGCCTCCAGGTTATGTAGGATATGAAGAAGGGGGTCAGCTTACAGAAAAAGTTCGTCGCAAGCCATATAGCGTTATACTTTTAGATGAAATAGAAAAAGCACATCCAGATATTTACAATATTTTATTACAAGTCTTAGATGATGGTATTTTAACCGATGGCTTAGGTAGAAAAGTAGATTTTAAAAATACATTAATCATTATGACTTCTAATATTGGCGCTCGTCAATTGAAGGAATTTGGTGATGGAGTTGGATTTGCCACCGCTACGCGTGTTTCGCAAACCGATGAAAATAATAGATCAGTTATTGAGAAAGCATTAAAAAGAACATTCTCTCCAGAATTTTTAAATAGAGTGGACGACGTGGTGGTGTTCAATTCATTAACGAAGGAAAATATATTCTTAATCATTGATATTATTATGAAAAATGTATTAAGTCGTTTAGTGAATCTAGGACTAAATTTAGTCTTATCGGATGATGCTAAAGGATTTATTGCAGACAAAGGCTATGACATACAATTTGGAGCAAGGCCTTTACATAGAGCTATACAAAAATATATTGAAGATCCTTTAGCAGAAGAAATCTTAAATTATAATATTAAAGAAGGCGATACTTTAGTGGGTGATTTAGATAAAGAAAAAGGAAAATTAATTTTCACGTTACAAAAGAAGGAGAAAGAAAAAGCACCCAAGTTGCCAAAAGAACCTAAAGAAGAATAACCAAAGTGGATTATAATTCTTTGTTACTTCGTTCCCCAACGAAAGCTATTTGCTTTTAAGCCTGCTAGGTCCAATACACGATGTATCACTGTATAAGCAATCTCTTCTATACTCTGTGGCTTACTATAAAAACTTGGAGTTGCGGGGCAAATTATACCTCCTGCTAAAGTCACGGTTTCCATATTTTTTATATGAATGAGATTGTAAGGAGTTTCTCGTGCCACTAGAATTAGTTTTCTTCTCTCTTTTAGTATAACATCGGCAGCTCTGGTGAGTAAATCATCGCTAATGCCACTCGCAATTCTTCCCAAAGTGCCCATACTACAAGGAACAATAATCATAGTATTATATTGAGCAGATCCAGAAGCGAAGGGAGCATTGAAGTCGTTTTTTTGAAAAAAATGAAAAGGATATGCAGTATAGTTTTGATTATTTAATTCTGTTTCCCAAACTATTTTAGCATTATCGCTCATCACAATGCCAACCGACTCAATTTGGTCCTGCATTTGACTTAAACTATCTAATAAACACTTAGCATAAATGGCACCACTAGCACCTGTTATCGCAACTACTATTTTATTCATACTATTCTTTTTTGTACATTATTTCATAGTACTCTTCTGCCATTCTGTTACTATCAAATTTAAAACGTACATCTTTCATTCCATTTTGCACAATTTGACGCCAAGTTTCTTTGTTATCGTAATACAAAGGTATAATTTGTTCTTCTAGAATTTTATACAATTCATTTAAATCATAGTCGTCTTGTTGTTGGGTACTCATATTTTCATAATCGGCCTTGGGAATGACAAAACCATTGTTACCATGATTTATAAATTCAGGTATCCAACCATCATCGGTAGAAAAGTTTACAGCACCATTCATAGCTGCTGTCATTCCGCTCGTGCCAGAAGCTTCTCTAGGCACCCTTGGATTATTTAACCATACATCAGAAGCTTGTTTCAATCTCTTGCTCAAGCTTAATTCATATCCAATTAAAACTGCTACATTATTATACTTCTTGCTTAAGTGTACTAAATTATTGAATTGTGATATAGCTGGATGATCCACTGGATATGGTTTGCCTGCAAAAATAATTTGTACTGGATATTTTGAATGAGAGAGTAATTTTTCAAAGCGATCAACATCCCAAGATAAAAAATCGGCTCTTTTGTATCCAGCAAATCGTCTAGCCCAAACAATAGTTAAAATAGAAGGGTCAAATACTTTGCCGGTTTGGTCGGCCACAATTTCGAAAGCGCGCTTTTTTAAATACATTTTTCTATCATCAAATCCGGCATTATCCAAATTTTCAGCAAATCTATATAATTGTTTGTCGGCCCAGTAGCGCCAATTTTGTGCATTTGTAATATGAGTAATTTCACAGATATCATTGTATTTACCCCACAATGCTCTGCTGACTTGACCATGTAATTCAGATACACCATTGGCTTTTCTAGCAAAGCGAAGTGCAGCTAAAGAATGATTGAACTGATCATCTTCAATCCCGGTAAGTTTTCTTACTTCATCTAAACTTAATCCACAGAAATATCCCATCTTATGACATAAATAAATATCATGTTTTTCATTACCTGCTTCCTCAGGGGTATGGGTGGTGAATACCAAACGTTT
>CAZWTV010000133.1:0-4247 GCA_964637225.1 uncultured Sediminibacterium sp. | reverse complement strand
TAGGGAGAGGTTACATCTATTATAATTTTTTCATCTAACTTAGTTCCTTTTAAATTAGATACTTGTAAAGTAAATGGTATACTATCTAAATAAGGTGGAATTGTAAATGAAAATTCTCCTCTTGCATTTGTAGTATCGGTATCAAAAAGATAAAATTTTTTATTTGTGTAAAGTGTTACTATTCTATTAGCTACTGGTACTTTTTTCCTATTCAGTATTCTACCTTTTATATTGGAAAATAAAGTATCAACAGGTAACTGTGTTGGTGATATAATTACTTTATTAGAAATTGTCTGTTTACTATAATTTTTGCCTTTAAATTGTAAAGGCTCTAATAGCATAGCCACATCATCTTCTTTTGTCAATAATTGATTTATTGCTGTAGCGTTATCTAGGGTAGTTTTATCTTTTTCACCTATCATAATATTGTCATCTGTGACAGCAATGGATAAAGCAGTAAAATTGGGATGTAAAATAGAATCACCTTTATAAATAGTTAAATTAACTTTATCTCTTGCCCCATAATTTTGTTTATCAGTACTTATCCATAACTCTTCCTTAGGTTTGTTAATAAAAATAGATCTCTCACTTACCACCTCCTGTTGCTCATTGAATAAAATTAATTTTGAAATACCAGCAGGAAAATAAGCTTTAGAAATAGATAGTTCATACATATCCACTCCCACACTGGCAAAACAAAGGCTGTCTTTATGAATTCCTAATAAATAAGATTGTTTTCCTTTTTTATACAATGAGTCCCCCTGAGAAACTACCACTTTAATAAAGTTGGGCGTTTGTTCTTTTATGGAAATTTGACTAGCATAATGGTTAATCATAGGCAAAGAAACTTTCATTAGCTCATTTTGCCATTTATAATTTGCAATATAATTTTTAGTTTTTGATGCAAAAAATGATACTTTTCCAATGCCAGTGATACTATCTGTTTTAAACCAAGTTAAAGCAGAACTATCTACATTATCATTAATGTACCCTTCCACTTGAACCCCATTACCATATTCATCTACTGCCCTAATAGCAATAGTGTTATTTATGCCAGTAATCATTTCTCCTCCTTCTGGAAAGAATAACAATTTGGGGGGAGTATGACTCACTGGTTTAGATCTAACTTCTTTTGGACTCGTTATAAATGTTGATGGAAAATTTTTATTTACTACATAAATAGGCAATACTAATATAGCATTGGAATCATAACGTTGAATAGTGGCAGTGTATAATCTTAACCAATAATACCCTTCTTGTAAGGTATCAGCTAGCTTAATAACGCCTTCTGTTCTTTCACTAGGTATATTTAAAAGTAATTGTGTAATAGGAGTATCTTTTTCATTTACCAAATCAGCATATAACGTTTTACTATGTGTAAAATATTTATTAGATAAAGAATTTACAATCCATGCTTTAAACCATAGTTCTTCTCCTGCTATAAAAATAGATTTATTGGCTTGAACTATTAATTTTTCAGTGGTACCCGCTCGTAAATCTTTAATAAAACGGCCCGCTAAACTATCTATATTTTCAAAATTAATTTGTGCATTTGATTGAATTAGTAAAAAAAGAAATGTATTTAATAAAACTATTTTAACTACCTGTTTCATATCAAACGCTTTATTTTAAATCAATTAAAATTAAAATAAAATGGTCTAAGTAGTATACTATTTGGATGAACGGAAGTAAATGGTACCAATACTTAAACAATGTAAAGATTGTATATTTGTCTAGCAGGTATTTACTATGTTTAAAAAAATACAAATTTTTATACAATTTTATACAAGAGGGCTATTGGCATTCATTGTTTCATTTTGCCTTGTTAGGGCCTATGAATATCTCTTAATCGCCTATAAATCGTTTGTAAAAAAAGCTTTTCTGTTTGAACTAATGGGACTGTGGTATGACCTATGGACTTGCATCGTGTATAGCTCTGTGTTATTTATACCATTAATGCTCTTTTTTCTTCTAAACAAATTTTTTGGAAAAGCTATCACTCATATAGTATATATATTATTTATTTGTATTTACCTTTCTTTAATCATGGTTTTTTCGGAACGTAATATGCCCTTTGACCATGAAATAATTACAAGAAGTTTTCAAGAATCTTGGTTGACATCAAAACAAATGATGACAAGTGGTTTTACCTTCTTTATACCCTTTGTTATATTTATTAGTATTTATATTATTTCGTATAATTTTCTATTCCAAAAAATTAAAATAACAAACCGTTTTCTAAAGATTTATTTATGCATGTGTGTACTTTCTATACTATTCATAAATTATACTTTACCTAATGAAAATAATTTTGAAGAAAAAAAAGCCTATTATTTTACCTCTAATAAACTAGCTTTTTGGTGTAATGATATTATTCAATATTTAAAAGAAAAAGATAAATTTGATGTTAATTCATTAACAGATGAACAAATAAATAATGCAATTGAATTTTATCAAAAAAATCAATCCTTTAATTTTACTCAATCAAAATATCCCTTACTTCATTTAAATAATAGTAATGACGTACTGGGATCTTATTTTAATTTAGATGCTTCTACTCCTCCCAATATTGTAATTATAGTCATAGAGGGTTTATCAAGAGATTTTAGTGGAGATAATGCCTACGCTGGAAGTTTCACTCCTTTCTTAGACGCATTATCAAAAAAAAGCTTAACCTGGAATAATTTTTTAAGTACCGCACCCGGAACTTTTGCTGCACAGCCCGCTATTACAGGCTCTGTACCTTATGGCAATAGAGGCTTTTCCCTCATAAATGTAATGCCTGAACATTTATCATTAATAAAAATTTTACGTGCCAACGGATACCATAGTAAATTTTTAATAGGATTTAACCCCGATTTTGATAACATGGGAGGTTATATGCGCTTACAGGGTACGGATATGATTTTAACAAAATATAGCTCTAAATACAAAATGATGGGTGTTGGCTCTGAAGGTTGGTCAATGGGGTACCCCGATGATGCACTCTATAACAGAAGCTTTGAGGTGATGGATTCAATTAAAAAAACGCCGTATTTACATATATACCACACAGGTACCACACATATGCCCTATTTATTTGCACAACAAAAAGAATATGGAAAATTATTTGATAAAAAAATTGCAGATTTACCTGATTCCTTAAAAATTAAAAAAACATTAAAAGATACAAAGCAAGTTTTAGTAACATATATGTTTGCTGATGATTGTTTGAAAAGTTTCTTTTCAAAGTATGAAAAACGATCTGAATATAAAAACACTATTTTCTTTATTACAGGAGATCATCATATTGGCAGCTTTCCATCCACCAGTGGCATTGACGATTATCATGTGCCTTTTATAGTGTATTCCCCCATGTTAAAAAGTCCAAAAAAGTTTTTAAGTATTAATTCTCATAATAATATTGCTCCCACAATTAGCCAATTGGTACTACAGAACTATCCACATTTACCTTATCAACCAAATGAGGTTCCTTGGTTAGCAGATGTAATTGATACCACTACCCGTTTTAGTAATAAACAATCTATGCCATTTATGGAATGGAGTAGAGAAATAACCGATTATATTTATAAACAATATTATTTATCAGGAGAACAACTTTACACCATTCATCCCAATTTATCTATTGTAAAAACAGTTAATGATTCTGTAAAAAATCATATCAAAAATTTATTAAATAATTTTAAATTAATCAATAATTTAGTTTGTAGTAAAAATTTATTATATCCAAAAAATCTAGTGCAAGATAAGGGCACAAAGGAATTACTTTTAGACTACTATAATCCAACAATTCAATTATTTAATACTAAAAAATCAGATAGCACCCTACTACCCGATCTACCCATTTCAAAAAAATATCATTTTGTGTATGTGGAAGTAAATGCAGAGATTCAATTATTAAGTCCAGGACTTGAAGACCAACCTTCTTTCCGGCTATCGCTTATTGATACTGTCCAAAAAAAGAGAGATTTTTTATTTTGGACAAACCATAATATTGTTCAAATGACAAAAGGAGAATATTTAGAAAAGAAGTGGAATGTATGCTCCACTAATGATATGTTTACTATAGCAGATTATAAAAAGTCAAAAAGCTTATTATTTAATTTATCTTTTTTTTCATATGCACAACCAATGAATGTGCAAATGAAAAATTTAAGAGTAAAAATTACTGGAATTAGATAATTTAAATTTTAAAAAAGATTTTCTTTTTATATAAAAAATTACACAAATTCCATTCAATCATAAAT
>CAZWTV010000132.1:0-4247 GCA_964637225.1 uncultured Sediminibacterium sp. | reverse complement strand
TGGATCCACTATTATGCAAAAAAAGAGTTATATAGATTTTTTAGCCCAATAAATCTATTTAATAATAACTTCAGTGATAGTATTATCTCCCATTTTTTCATTGACTCTTTCCATAATCAGAACTTTCTGAAATCCTAATTCATTTTTCAAAGGTCCCACGCTGGTTTGAATGAAAAGCTTTTGATCAAAAATGTAAATTTTATCGGTATACTTAGCTATAGTAGTACCCATTATTTCAAGCCAAACATCTTCTATTTGGGCAGATCTTAAACCATTTTTAAGTTTACTACTTTGTATAAATTCTTTTAAGGCTTCCCCTAATTTAAATGTTCCCATAGGACACACAATTTAATGCTTATTATAGTTCTATTAACTGATAATCACTTAAATGATTTCCTAATAAATTATTCATGCGATCTTTGTGGGTATCTGTTATAAATACTTGTCCGTCAGTATGATGGCTGACCCAATCTAGTAGTTGTATCATTCTTTGCTCATCCAATTTTTCAAAAATATCATCCATGAGTAAGATAGGAGAGAACCCTTTATATTTTTTTATGCAATCCCATTCAGCCAATCTTATTGCAAATAAAAGACTTTTTCTTTGTCCTTGGGATGCTTCTTGTTTGAAAGATTGTCCTTGAATAGTAATATTTAAATCGTCTTTATGAATACCCACCGTAGTTCTTTGTAAAAGTGTGTCTTTTGCAAAATTATCTTCTAACAATTCTTTGAAAGAATGAGTATGTAATGCAGAGTCATATGAAATTTGAATAGTATCATTGTTCTTTGATAAATGATTATATAAATTTAATATTTCAGGTATTAATTCTTCTAATAATTCTTTCCTATAATTATAAATAGGAACCCCATTGTCTATTAATTGTTTATTGAAAGTTTCTAATAACAAGGAATCCATGGAGCCTAATTCAGCTGCTTGTTTTAATAAAGTATTTCTTTGTTGCAAGATTTTATTGTACTGAATTAAAAATTTTAAATAGTCTGTATAAATTTGACTTAATACACTATCTAATAATCTTCTTCTGTCTTCGCTAGTGCCTGTTATTATTTGAACATCGTCTGGAGCAATCATCACACAAGGAATTTTACCTATATGCTGTGATAATTTGGTATACATAACTTCATCAAAATAAAATTCTTTTTTAAAATTCTCTCTCATGATACAAGTAATGGGTACTTGTTTATTTTGAAAAGTATACTTTCCTTCAATACGCATTCCTACGTGAGCATGATGTATATTTTGTGCATCAGGACGGTTAAAATAACTTTTGGTAAAAGACAAATAATATAGAGCATCAAGCACATTGGTTTTACCCGTACCATTACTACCAACGATACCTATGATACGATGTGTAAATTCAAAATGTTTTTGAATGTAATTTCTAAATTGAACAAGTGTAAGTTCCCTAATGCCCACCATGGATGCAAAATACAAAAGGGATTGCTTCCACCCTTTAAAATTCGAGAAAAGAGTGTAATTTTATTTAAAATTTATAGCATGACGCTTATCAGTGAGCAACAACTTCCTAGTATTGTAAAAAGACTTGCACATCAAATTTTGGAAACTTATCCGGGCTTGAACAATGCCGTTATTGTTGGTTTACAACCCAGAGGAGTTTACTTAAGTGATAGAATCGTAGAAGCTTTATTAAAGGAATTGCCCAGTGATCAAGTACAATACGGTAAATTAGATATTACTTTTTACAGAGATGATATTAGAAGAGAGCTTCACTTGGCAACACAAACCGATTTACCCTTCAGTATTGAGGAAAAAACAGTCATATTAATTGATGATGTCTTATTTACTGGTAGAACTATAAGAGCCGCTCTTGATGCTCTTCTTTCATTTGGTAGACCCTCTAAAGTAAGTCTTTGTGTATTGGTAGATAGAAAGCCAAGTAGAGAATTACCAATTCAACCCGACTTCACTGGCAAGGAAATGGTAGATATTACTCCCTATAAAGTAAAAGTGAGGTGGAAAGAAAATGATGGGGTCGATGATGTTATTTTATTAGTGGATTAGGAAAAATTGTATTAATTTTGTTTTTTAATGGCACTCACTACCAAACATCTTCTTGGTATCAAAGACCTCAAAACTGAGGACATTCAACTCATTTTATCGACAGCCAATCAGTTCAAAGAAGTTTTACAAAGACCTGTTAAAAAAGTACCCACTTTAAGAGACGTCACCATAGTAAACCTTTTTTATGAAAATTCAACCAGAACTAGAATTTCCTTCGAACTTGCCGAAAAACGTTTATCAGCAGATGTGGTAAATTTCACTGTATCTAATTCTTCAGCAGCTAAAGGTGAAACATTATTAGACACAGTGAATAATATCTTAAGCATGAAAGTAGATATGGTGGTAATGCGCCATAGTGCATCAGGCGCCCCACATTATCTGGCTAAAAATATCGATGCAGCCATAATCAATGCTGGTGATGGAATAAATGAACATCCCACACAAGCATTATTAGATGCTTTTTCAATGCAGGAAAAAACAGGTAAACTAGCTGGTTTAAAAGTGGCCATTATTGGCGATATCATGCATTCCAGAGTCGCTTTAAGTAATATTTACTTATTGAAGAAAATGGGTGCAGAAATCATGGTCTCAGGGCCCCCGACATTAATTCCCACTTATTTAGAAAAAGCCATGGATGTTAGAGTAGAATATAATATTGATAAAGCCTTAGCCTGGTGTGATGTGGCGAATGTACTTAGGATTCAATTAGAAAGGCAAAATCAGCCTTTATTCTCCTCTTTGAGAGAATATAATTTATCCTATGGAATAACGAAACAAAGACTTGATAAACTGAATAATGAAATAGTTATTATGCATCCAGGTCCCATCAACAGAGGGGTAGAAATTGATAGTAATGTAGCAGACAGTGCTCATTCAATTATTTTAGACCAGGTAGAGAACGGTGTTGCAGTTAGAATGGCCTGTTTATACTTACTCACAGGAAGGTCAAATCCTGCATAATTATTTTTGTACTCAGAATTTTACTACTTTTAAGCCATGCAAAGAATCTGTTTATTTCCTGGAACTTTTGATCCTGTGACACTTGGTCATACAGATATTATTGATAGATCACTGCCCTTGTTTGATAAAGTAGTAGTGGGGATTGGTATCAATGCTTCAAAAAATCCCATGTTTACTGCAGAACAAAGAAAACAATGGTTCGAAGAAATATATAAAAATCAGCCCAAGTTAGAAGTATCTATTTATGATGGACTTACTGTTAAATTTTGTCAATCCATTAAAGCAAAATTTATTTTAAGAGGAATAAGATATGTCAGCGATTTTGAATACGAGAAAACTATTGCTGATGCCAATAGAACTATGGATAGGGAAATTGAAACCATTTTTTTAACAGGAGAACCCAAGTACACATCGGTAGCTTCTACTATTGTAAGGGATATTCTTAGAAATGGGGGAGACGCTTCTCCCTTCTTACCCGATGCAGTGATTAAAAGTTTGCATCTTTAAAGGGCATCTATTTATTTAACCACTTGCTTGATAAGCTGCAATTACTTCCAAAATAGTTGGATAGGTGTTTTCTAAACAATGTTGAGCATCTTTTAAAGTATGCCATTCAATTTTTTCTATATCTTCTGAAATTTGTGGATTCCCTTTCTGCCTGTTTGTTATTGTCATATGAAACCAATAAGTTCTCTTAATCACTTCTTCCTTTAAATAAGGATCTAAATAACTATGGTTTGTATATTTTAACAAGGGTCCTAACTGAATACCTTTTATACCGGTTTCTTCCTGCACTTCTCTAAGAGCACAGGTTTGTATGGTTTCTCCATCATCTAATTTCCCCTTGGGTAAATCCCAAAATCCACGTCTGTAAATCCATAAAATTTCCCCATGCATATTTGTTACTAAGCCTCCTGCGGCTATAATTTGTTTGGGCATAAAAATGTGTATAGTATTTATTAAAACCTGAAGTGAATCTAGCGAATTGACTTTACATTTGTTATTAGAAATTGTAAGTATGACAAATCAAAAAGCCGTTGCTGAAAAACTACTTCAAGTGGGTGCTGTAAAATTAAGCCCAAATAATCCATTTACATGGGCAAGTGGCTGGAAAAGTCCAATTTATTGTGATAATAGAAAGGTTTTATCCTTTCCCTATGTTAGAGATTTTATTAAAAGTGAAATGTGTAATGTCATTTTTGAAAAATTTGAATCTGCAGACATGTTAGCAGGTGTAGCAACT
>CAZWTV010000131.1:0-4286 GCA_964637225.1 uncultured Sediminibacterium sp. | reverse complement strand
CATTTTAATGCGTTGCGCTAAAGTGGTTTCCTCCTCTGGATTAATCATTGAAATTTTAGAAATCTCTTGTAAATATTTTTCAACCGCTTGAGAATCTCTGTTGGTAATCTGTGTAGCAATTTTAAGCTGCCTCATGCAAAGAATTTATTTAAATGTATAACGTTGAAATGCCCTATTAAAGTGTGTTGAAAATGAATTAATATGTTGTACCATTTAACCCATCTCAGTCTGCAAAGGTACATTTTTGGGTTTAATAATACAAATATTGATTCTAAAGCATTTATACACATTTTTTATCCATTTTGGGGGTCAATTCATCCAATTTTATAAGGATAATCTCCCCTCTAGATTTATCTTCGTACTATGATAGATTTTAGATCAGATACCGTCACCTTACCTAGTTCAGAAATGTTAGCATTCATGCATTCAGCTCCTTTGGGTGACGATGTATTTGGCGAAGATCCTAGTATCAATGCCTTGGAAGCTAAAGCGGCCAATTTATTTGGTATGGAAGCGGGTCTTTTTTGTCCCAGTGGAACTATGACCAACCAATTGGCTATCAAAACTCATACCCAGGCTGGTGATGAAGTTATTTGCGAGGAATTATCACATATTTATCAATACGAAGGTGGAGGCATTGCCTCTAATTCTTCTGCTTCTGTTAAACTAATCAAAGGAAATAGAGGCAGAATTACTGCACAGCAAGTTTTGGAAGCCATTCATCCAGAGGATGTGCACAAGCCTATTTCAAAATTAGTAAGTCTAGAAAATACCTGTAACAGAGGCGGAGGTGCTTGTTATGATTTCAAAGAAATGATAGCCATCCAAAAAGTAGCCAAAGCAAATGGACTTGGATTACACCTTGATGGAGCTAGAATCTTCAATGCCATTGTGCATAAAAAAGAGGACCCTCTTCATTATGGCCAAGTTTTTGATTCTATTTCTATTTGTCTTAGCAAAGGTTTGGGGGCACCAGTGGGGAGTGTATTATTAGGTTCAATTCCTTTTATAAAAAAAGCTAGACGTTGGCGTAAAGTATTTGGAGGAGGCATGCGTCAAGCGGGCTCTTTAGCAGCGGCTGGTATTTTTGCGTTAGATAATAATATTGAAAGGTTAAAAGAAGATCATATAAAAGCATTAGCAATTAAAAATACTTTAGAGAAAAAAGATTTTGTAAAAGAGATTTTTGAAGTAGAAACCAATATAGTAATAGCACAAATTGAAGGCAAATATAATGCTACACAATTAGCTGCTCAATTGAAAGAAAAAAATATTCTAGCTATTGCAATGACTCCTACCCTCATTCGATTTGTACTTCACTTAGATATTAGCGAAGCAATGCTTGCCCAAACATTAGAAATACTAGAGAAATTATAATCATGTTAGAAAGAATTAACCCGACAACAACACAGGCCTGGTTTGTATTAAAAAAACATTTTGAAGAAGAAATGAGTCGCAAACAAATGAAAGATTTATTTGCTTCAGATGCTTCTAGATTTGAACAATACTCCATCACTACTGCTGATATTTTATTTGATTATTCTAAAAATATTATAACCGATAAAACTTTGCAATTGCTATTACAATTAGCAAAAGAGTGTGGCTTAGAAAAAGCGATCAAAGCTCAGTGGGAAGGTAAAGCCATTAATGAAACTGAAAATAGAGCTGTTTTACATACAGCACTTCGAGATTTTAGTAGCAACATTATAGAAGTGGAGGGAGAAAATATACTTCCTGAAATTAAAAGAGTTAGAAGACAAATGAAGACATTTTGTGACTCTATTCACAGCGGTGAGCATACAGGATTTACGGGTAAGAAAATTAAAACAATTGTAAATATAGGTATTGGCGGAAGTGACCTTGGTCCCGTTATGGTTACTGAAGCACTAAAACCTTATTGGGTGAAGGGCATACAGATTTATTTTGTAAGTAACATTGATGGCACTCATATCTCAGAAACTTTGAAAAAAATAAATGCCGAGGAAACTTTATTTCTAATTGCTTCAAAAACCTTTACCACTCAAGAAACCATGACTAATGCACATACTGCAAGATCCTGGTTTTTAGAAAAAGCCAAAGATGAAAAACATATAGCCACTCATTTTGTGGCATTAAGCACCAATGAAAAAGCTGTAAATGCCTTTGGCATCCATAGTAAAAATATGTTTGAGTTTTGGGATTGGGTGGGAGGAAGATATTCTTTATGGAGCGCTATTGGATTATCCATTGCTCTAACCATTGGCTATGAAAATTTTGAAGCCTTATTAAAAGGGGCACATGAAGCAGACAAACATTTTTCAACTGAAAAGTTTGAAAAAAATATTCCAGTCATAATGGCTTTATTAGGTATATGGTATACCAATTTCTTTGGTGCACAATCGGAAGCTATTTTACCTTATGACCAATATTTACACCGCTTCGCAGCTTATTTTCAACAAGGAAATATGGAAAGCAATGGTAAATATATCGATCGAAATGGAACAGCCGTTAATTATACTACAGGTCCAGTAATATGGGGAGAACCTGGCACAAATGGTCAACACGCATTTTATCAATTAATACACCAAGGAACCTTCATTATACCATGTGATTTCATTGCACCTGCTATTAGCCACAATCCTATTGGAGATCATCATGATAAATTATTGAGTAATTATTTTGCTCAAACCGAAGCTCTTTTAAATGGTAAAACAATGACAGAAGTAGTGGCAGAATTAAAAGAAAGTAAAAAAAATGAAAAAGAAATTGAGTTTCTAGCACCCTTCAAGGTTTTTACGGGCAATAAACCTACCAATTCATTTCTAGTAAAAAAAATCACTCCCTCTAGTTTAGGATTTCTTATTGCATTATATGAACATAAAATTTTTACGCAAGGCGTTATTTGGAATATTTTTAGTTATGATCAATGGGGAGTAGAATTAGGAAAACAATTGGCCAATAAAATCTTACCTGAATTAAATCATCAAGAACCCATTCAAAGTCACGATAGTTCTACGAATGGCTTAATCAATCAATATAAAAATTGGAAAAATCAAGCCTAATTTTTTAAAATATGTCTACCCAAGTTCACATAAGGAATATTAAACCTTCAGATAACATTGCCATTGCTTCTGTCATAAGAAATGTTTTGAAAGAATTTGGGGCTAATAAACCAGGCACTGTCTATTTCGATCCCACCACAGACCATTTATTCGAATTATTTAGAACTCCTGGCTCTATCTATTATGTGGCAGAAAAAAATGGTACCATTTTAGGTGGTTGTGGAATTTTTCCCACTCAAGACCTACCTGCTAAAACTTGCGAATTAGTAAAATTATATTTAGATGCTTCAGCTAGAGGGACTGGATTGGGAAAAACATTACTTATAAAAGCAATGGATTGGGCCAAAGAATTCGGATATGAACAAGTCTATTTAGAGTCTATGCCCGAACTTTCTAAAGCAGTAAGTATTTATGAAAAAGTGGGTTTTGAAAAACTAGACCATGCTCTTGGAAATAGCGGACACTGTGGTTGTGAAATTTGGATGCTTAAAAAATTATAGATTACCATTACCACTTATCCACTTCTTCACCACTTAAATTATCTCCTTCACTCGCTTTAGTATCTCTTGCCTCCAATGGCTTTTTCTCAGTTATTTCTGTGGGTTCTTTATTATCTGCCATTTCTTGCGCCACCGCACTTGGTTTAGTTTTTAATGCTACATTAGCTTCACCAGTCTCCTCAGAGGTATAAACTTCTTCGTGGTTAAAAGCATCAAAATCAAAATCGGGCATTAATTCTGTTTTTACAAAATCGATAGCTTCACTCACTGCTTTAATAAACTTATTAAAATCCTCTTTGTAAATAAATACTTTATGTCTATCATAACCATTATTGTCAAAACGTTTTCTGCTTTCAGTAATAGTTAAAAAATAATCATTCCCTCGGGTGGCCCTAACATCAAAGAAATAAGTTCTTCTTTTACCAGCTCGCACACGGGTACTGTAGACACTTTCAATTTTACGCTCATTGCTGTTTTCAAAATTCTCCTGTTCCATATTCCTAATTTATTAACTTTTATTATCTAAAATATAAAATGTTATCGAAAAAGTAAAATTTTAAAGGCAATTTTAATGTTGTTCTTGGGTTTGTTGAACCCTATATAATTCCGAATAAAGTCCATTTTTTGCTAACAAACTATCGTGGGTACCCATTTCAGCAATCTTTCCATCTTCCAAATATATAATAAGATCAAAGTGGAAACTATAAAATATTTTATGAGTGATAAAAATCACAGATTTGTTTTG
>CAZWTV010000130.1:0-4334 GCA_964637225.1 uncultured Sediminibacterium sp. | reverse complement strand
TACCAATAGTAAATAATAAGTTTAAAATTAAAGCAATGTTAGCTACCCATCCTCCTGTATTAAAGTATAATAACATTAAAGCAAAAATGACAAGAAATGAAATTCCAAAAGCCATAGCACCACCTTGTATGGAAGCTAAACCTAGCGTAGGGCCAACTAATTGTTCTTGTACAATTTTTGCAGGTGCTGGTAATTTACCACTTTCTAAAATTTCAGCTAAATCTTGAGCTGTTTTTAAAGTATAATTACCAGAGATTGAGGAATTACCAGTAGTGATAGCATCATTGACGTTGGGAGCAGAATATACAATATTATCAAGTACAATAGCCAGTGGTTTGCCCACATTTTTGGTTGTCATTTTAGCCCAAATGCTTGTACCTAATTTATCCATATTCATTTTAATAGCCACTTTTCCTCTTTCATCAAAATCTTGGGCTGCATTGGCAACATGATCCCCTTCTAATTCTGCTTGACCGTTATCTAAAGTTTTGATGGCATAAATAGGAAGTACCTCTTTGCTTTTGGGGTCATCACTTTCATTTTTACCATACATGAATACTAAGTTCGATGGAAACTTAGATTTCACCTCTGCAAGCGCTAAATAAGCATTTAGTTTGCTGGTGTCCTTTTTTAAAGTATAACCAATTTCAGCGGGATAAATATATTGACCGTTTTTACCTTGATAGGGTTGGGTAAACTGAACAATTTTTAACAAAGGATTTTTGTTAGGATTCAATTTAGAAGTATCAATTTTAGCATTTGATGTAGAATCAGTGATGCCTGTTAAATTTGCTTCGATTGCTTTATCAGCTGCAATAATTCCATTTTGAAAATCTTTGTTTTCAAATGTATAAACTTCAAAAAATTGAAGATTGGCAGTAGATTGTAAGTAAGAACGAACACGTTCTTTGTCATTCACACCTGCTAATTCAATATTGATGATACCTTTCGTAGCATCAGGGTTAATATTAGGTGAGGCCAAACCAAATCGATCTATACGAGTTCTTAAAATACGATAGGTATTATTAAAGGCTTGAGTAGATTGTTCTCTTAAATAAGTCACCACAGCATCGTCGGTTGCATCAAATTTTAACTTACCATTACTTCTTGCCGCAAACAAAGGTGCTAATTTACCAGTAGGATTGATAGCGGCATATTCATCTCTGAATAAGGTAATTAAATCGGCACGACTGTTCGCTTTTTTTTGAACTGCTTTGTTTAGGGCATTGTTGAAAGAGGCATCCTTGGTATAATTGGCTAATGATTTTATTAAACCATCTAAACCTACTTCCATGGTTACACTCATACCACCTTGTAAATCAAGACCTAATGAAAGTTCTTTTTCTTTTGCAGAAGCATAAGTTGTTAAACCAAAGGCCAATTTGGTATCCTTGGTGCTGTCTAATAGCTTCTTATAGTAAGCTTTTTGAATATCATTTAAACTATCGTTATACAATAACTGTTCTTCTTTGTTATTGGGGTAAACTTGATCTGCTTTGGGGAATTTTTTTATCCATGAACTAGCTTTGGCTTCCATGGCTTTTTCATGACTTCTTACAAACCAAGTAAATGACAATTGGTAAAGACAAATTAAAATAAGCGCTACAGTAAAAAAGCGCACTAATCCTTTGAGTTGCATAAAAGTTTGGTTAACTGATTTTTAGTCGGCAAATATAGTGGAAAGAGGCCAAAATAAGGGCTAAAAACCCATTAATTTACCTTGAGTAAGCTGATGTCAAAATATAAAGGAGCATTACCTGGAATGCTGCCGCTACCTCTAGATCCATAACCTAAAGCAGAGGGTATCAAGACTTTAATTCTTCCACCTTCACCAATTAAGGGAAGGGCAATTTGCCATCCTGCAATAAGGTTGCTTAATGGATAGGTAATAGTACCACTGTCAAATGTTTTATCATCCATCAATTTGCCAGTGTAAGTGACTGTAATAGTACTAGTTAGTCTGGGCTTATTGCTATTTCCAGCAGTAATTATTTGATATAAGATACCACTAGGGTCTGATACATAAGTAATATTGTTTTTGCTAGCATAGCTAATCATTTGATCTTGTTCACTAGCTGAAGATTTACTACAACCTGTTATTGCGAAAAAGATAAAAATTGCCAAAAAAGGGGCAATTATGGGTAAAAAATTGAATTTTTTGGTCGTTTTTGGGATAAAATTGATCATTTTTTGTTTTTTAAATACTTTAATTCATTAAATCTTTGTTCGTTCATTTCAAAAGTGAATTGCTGATATATTAAAGCAAATCCAAAAGAAAATATAAGAATTGCAATAATTATCCATATCTCATTACCCCTCATATTCGCTACCATATCAGCTCTTTCATACCAACCAGTTTTGGAGATAACTAGTATCAAAAACCCCATAATAAATCCAAAACTTAGACCTCTTAAAAAAGGTTTGCGTCTAAAATGGGGGAGTATTCTTTCTTTCTCCCAAGCTTGGTAGAACTTCTCTTCTTCCTTGCTAATCATATGCAAATTTATGCTTTGATTCTTAAATTCGACATTCATTGCTTACATTTAATTTAATATCAAGTGTTGTTAAATAATAAATATTTAAATAAGTATGAAAAATTTTTTTAAAAAATGGGGTATTGAATTGGGTGTAGTGATATTAATTGTTCACTTTCTAGCACAATTACTAGGTGACGATTTTAAGATGGTAGAATACCTTAGTAAGTCTTTATTATTGCCTACACTAATTACTTATTTATATGTGCAGTCAAATGCTTTACAGAAGGAAGGCAAGATTTTGGTTTTAATGGGTATGATGGGGTCTTTTTTAGGGGATGTATTATTAATCTCAAGTTCTCTTTTTATTGTTGGTATGATTGCATTTATGATGACACATATTTTTAATATAATTTTCTTTTGGAAAATTTATGGACCTCTTCAGCCTCGCTCAACTAAATTATACGTGTCTAAATTTTTATTAGTTAGTTTTTGTTTTTTTATATATTATCAATTAAAGGATTCAATGGGAGTATTAATTTATCCAGTACTAGTGTATATGGTTCTCATTTGTTCAGCAGCTTTAATGGCAATACATGTTTCAAATTATAAGGCAACAAAAAATATTGCCAATAAATATTGGGTTCCAGGTATGTTATTTTTTATAAGTTCTGATACCATTTTGGCCTTTAATAAATTTGATTGGGCCAAACATAATCCTATACCACATATAGGTTTAATTATTATGGTAACTTACGGTCTAGCACAGTTTTTCTTAGTGAAAGGATTTCAGTTATATTTCACTACCCACAAAGAAGAATAAAAATGTTATCATGAAGGGTACATTAGGTATAAAAAAACCTCTCCATTCATAGGAGAGGTTTTTTATTATCAAAAAATTGATGTAGATATTAATAACCCATTCCACCCATATCTGGAGCATGACCACCAGCTGGAGCAGGAGCTGCAGGGGCAGGTTTATCTGCTATTACACATTCTGTTGTTAATAACATAGATGCAATAGAGGCTGCGTTTTCTAAGGCAACTCTTGTTACTTTAGTGGGATCAATAACTCCGGCTTTGAATAAGTTTTCAAAAACTTCAGTTCTGGCATTGAAACCAAAATCGTCTTTACCATCTTTAATTTTTTGAACAACAATAGATCCTTCAATGCCACTATTTTTAACAATTTGACGAAGTGGTTCTTCAATAGCACGACGTACAATTTGAATACCAGTGTTTTCATCTTCGTTAGCACCTTTTAATTTCTCTAAACTTGCAACTGCGCGAATATAGGCAACTCCACCACCTGGAACAATACCTTCTTCTACTGCAGCACGAGTTGCGTGTAAAGCATCGTCCACACGATCTTTCTTTTCTTTCATTTCTGTTTCAGTAGCAGCACCTACATATAAAACAGCTACTCCACCACTTAATTTTGCTAAACGCTCTTGTAATTTTTCACGATCGTAATCGGAAGTGGTATTTTCTATTTGAGCTTTAATTTGATTAACACGTGCAGTGATGTCTGCTTTTTTGCCTTTTCCACCCACTATTACAGTATTGTCTTTGTCAATGGTTACTGAACTTGCTTGACCTAAATAAGTTAAATCTGCATTTTCTAATTTGAATCCTTGCTCTTCTGAGATGACAGTTCCAGCAGTTAAGATAGCAATGTCAGTTAACATTTCTTTTCTGCGATCTCCGAAACCAGGAGCTTTAACAGCCGCTACTTTAATAGTACCACGTAATTTGTTTACCACTAAAGTTGCCATTGCTTCGCCTTCTAAGTCTTCTGCTATGATAACTAATGGACGACTTGTTTGAGCCACTTTTTCTAAAATATGTAAGATATCTTTC
>CAZWTV010000129.1:0-4420 GCA_964637225.1 uncultured Sediminibacterium sp. | reverse complement strand
AACCTCGCCTTTACAAATCCATACTTTGATACCAATTTTACCATACACTGTTAATGCAAATACATTGGCATAATCAATATCCATTCTAAATGTGTGTAAAGGAACACGGCCTTGTTTGATTTCTTCACTACGTGCAATCTCAGCACCACCAATACGTCCACCTACTTTTACTTTAATACCTTCAGCGCCCATTCTCAAAGTAGAGGCGATTGCCATTTTTATAGCACGCTTATAGTTGATACGGTTTTCAATTTGACGTGCAATAGTATCTGCAACGATGGTTGCATCTAATTCTGGACGACGAATTTCTAAAATGTTGATTTGAACATCTTCTTTACCTGTTAACTTTTTCAATTCCTCTTTAATACGATCTACTTCTCCACCACCTTTACCGATGATGATACCTGGTTTTGAGGTATGAATAGTTACAATTAACTTACCTAATGTACGTTCAATGACAATACGTGCAATGCCGCCTTTGCTAATACGTGCATTTAAATAAGTACGGATTTTATGGTCTTCAATTAACTTGGTAGCGAAATCTTTTTTATTTCCGTACCAGTTGCTTTCCCATCCGCGAATGATGCCTAATCTGTTTCCAATTGGATTTGCTTTCTGACCCATAGTAATGGTTTAGAATATTTATTTTTTTAAATCTGATTTCGAATCTACAATCATAGTAACATGGTTACTACGTTTACGCACTCTGTATCCACGGCCTTGTGGAGCGGGACGCATACGTTTAATAGTACGACCACCGTCAACAAAAACTGTTTTTACAACCAAGCTGCTATCAGCAGCGCTTGCACCGCTATTTTTTTGCTCCCAATTATTAATTGCACTTTTCAACAACTTAGCCAAAGGCACTGCGTTGTGTTGTGGATGGAACTCCAAAATTGCCAATGCTTTTTCCACTTCCATGCCACGAATAACGTCTGCGATTAAGCGCATCTTACGAGGGCCTGTGGGATAATTTTTTAATTTAGCTACTGCTTCCATTTCTTTATTTGTTTATGACTACTACTTTTTATTTCTTAGCTCCTGCGTGTCCTCTAAAGTTTCTTGTAGGAGCAAATTCACCCAATTTGTGTCCTACCATAAATTCTGTAACATACACAGGGATAAATTTATTACCGTTATGAACTGCAAAAGTGTGTCCCACAAACTCTGGAGAAATAGTGCTACGACGACTCCAAGTTTTGATGACTGCTTTTTTTGTTTTGCCTTCGTTCATACCTCCCACTTTTACTTCAAGGTTATGATCTATATAAGGACCTTTTTTAATCGAACGACCCATAGTTTATGAGTTAATTGTTTTATTAAATTATTGTGTTATTTTTTTACCGTTGCGGCGTTGGATAATTAATTTATCGCTGCCTTTACCAACTGTTCTAGTTTTTTCTCCTTTAGCATACTTACCAGTTCTACTTCTTGGATGTCCACCAGAAGCTCTACCTTCACCACCACCCATCGGATGATCTACTGGGTTCATCGCAACACCTCTTACACGAGGACGAACACCTTTCCAACGATTTCTTCCTGCTTTACCAGCCGTTTCTAAGTTGTGATCGCTATTGGAAACAATACCTACTGTTGCATAACAGTTAATTAAAACTTTACGTAATTCACCAGAAGGCATCTTTAATACTGCATATTCATCTTCTTTGTTGGCTAATTGAGCTGAAGAACCAGCACTACGCACTAATTTGCCACCCTGACCAGGTTGCATTTCAACATTATGAATAATAGTACCCAAAGGAATTGATTTCATAGGCAATGCATTACCCACTTCAGGAGCTACATTTTCACCTGAAGAAACCTTAGTACCTACTTGTAATCCTTGTGGACAAATGATATATCTTTTTTCCCCATCAGTATATTGCACTAAAGCAATGAATGCTGTTCTATTGGGATCGTATTCTATAGAAACTACAGTAGCTTCCATATCGAATTTATTTCTCTTAAAATCGATGATACGATAGTGCTGTCTGTGCCCACCACCTTTATAACGCATAGCACGACGACCTTGGAAGTTACGTCCTGCTGTTTTCTTTTGTGGTTCTAACAAACTCTTTTCAGGTTGGTTAGTGGTAATCTCAGCATAAGCATTCCCGATTCTCCAACGGGTACCTGCTGTAATTGGTTTGTACTTTCTTAATGCCATTTTTTTTCTTTTACTTTTTAAAGACTTTTTAGTCTTACGAATTTTTCAGCTTCGCGGGCTATTGTTTATTTATATAGTAGCGTATAGGTCAATGGTTTCACCTTCTGCTACAGTCACTAAAGCTTTTTTATATCCAGATTTGATACCAGAAATAATGCCGGCTTTAGTAGAACGAGTTTTAAATTTACCAGGAACGACTAAGGTGTTCACATCAACAACATTTACACCATAGAATTGCTCGATGGCAGATTTAATTTCTAATTTGTTCGCTTTACGATTTACTTTGAAAGCATATCTTCTCAACTTTTCTTGTTGTCCATTGGCTTTCTCTGTAAGAATAGGCTTTATTAATATTTCTGTTAATTTCATAATTATAATTTTAAGTAGTAATGCTTAAGCAACTACAGCTTCTTCTTCATTAAAAATTTTAGCAGCAGATTCAGTAATAATTAATACATCGGCATTCATAATATCGTATGTGTTAATATCAGCTAATAATGTACTTGCTACGTTGGGAATATTTCTTGTACTTAAATAAATATTGTCATTGTATTCAGGAAGCACTACCAATGTTTTTTTATTATCTAAGTTTAATTGACTAATAATAGAAGAAATGGTAGCTGTTTTAGGAGCTTTCATTTCAATATCTTCCAACACCATTATAGCTTGATCAATAGCTTTATGAGATAAAGCAGAAATTTTTGCTAAATCTTTTACTTTACGATTCAATTTAATATCGTAGCTATGCGGTTTAGGACCAAATATAGTACCACCCCCTTTGTATAAGGGGTTACGGATATTACCCTTACGAGCACCACCGGTACCTTTTTGCTTATGTAATTTTCTACTTGCTCCTTTAACTTCCGCACGAGTTTTTACTTTGTGTGTACCAGAACGACGAGCAGCTAAATATTGCTTCACTGCTAAATAAATAACGTGATCGTTAGGTGTAGCGCCAAAAATTTCAGCAGGTAACTCAACCGTTCTGCCAGTTTTTTTGCCTTTTATATTTAATACTTCTAATTGCATGATTGTCGATTAATAGGTGATTACTTTTGGATTAAAACAATGGAACCATTATTGCCTGGTACTGAACCACTGACAAGTACATAGTTTTTTTCAGGAAATAATTTTAATACTTTTAAGCCTTTAGTTTTTACGCGATCAGAACCCATACGTCCAGCCATACGCATACCTTTGAAAACTCTTGAAGGATAAGAAGATCCACCAATAGATCCAGGTGCACGTGAACGATCGTGTTGTCCATGAGTGGCTTCACCCACACCACCAAATCCATGACGCTTTACAACACCTTGAAAACCTTTTCCTTTAGTAGTACCCACTACTTCAATATCATCTCCCTCTTGAAAAATATCAATAGTGACTGTTTCACCTAATGCTTTTTCCAAAGAGTAATTACGGAATTCTTTTACGAAACGTTTTGGAGCTGTCTGCGCTTTCGCGTAGTGATTAATTTCAGACTTTGTAGAATGCTTTTCTTTTTTATCGCCTAATGCAAGTTGCACGGCGCTGTAGCCATCGTTTTCAAGTGTTTTAACTTGAGTGACTGTGCAAGGACCGGCTTCAATAATGGTGCATGCGATTTGCTTACCATCTTGACCGAAAATGCTGGTCATGCCAATTTTTTTTCCAATAATACCTTTCATCTGTTTGCGGTTTATGCCCCGCGCTTGGTTATGAGGACATCCGTTGATGATGCTACAGTGAATCTTTCGATGTTAGTAGCTCGGATTCAATCCCTGTTTGCTGCCGACCTTTTCCTGAGTTTTCTCTTTGTGAAAAGAGAAGGGGAAGTACCGGGAGTAAACAAACCTCGAAGGGCCTGTTTATATTTTTCTTTTATATTCAACCAGCGCTCCTTTTTCTACTGATGCATAAAGTCTCAGTGATTGGGAGATGGAATATTAAATTTTTATGCCTTTATCTCTACCTCAACACCTGAAGGTAAGTCTAACTTACTTAAGGCGTCTACTGTTTTAGAAGAAGAAGTGTAGATATCCAATAAACGCTTGTGCGTTGCTAATTGGAACTGCTCACGACTTTTCTTGTTAACGTGCGGTGAACGTAACACAGTGAAAATGCGTTTGTGTGTAGGCAAAGGAATAGGCCCTGTAACTACTGCACCTGTACTGCGAACAGTCTTAACGATTTTTTCTGCTGATTTATCAACCAAGTTGTGGTCGTAAGATTGCAGTTTGATTCTGATTCGTTGTGACATATGAAAAGAACTTTTAA
>CAZWTV010000128.1:0-4457 GCA_964637225.1 uncultured Sediminibacterium sp. | reverse complement strand
GATGATCCTTGCATGTAAAGCAGCACATGTCGCATTAGCAGAATCGACTCTTATGCAAATTTTACAATACCAGCAAATTTTAGATGCACAGTATTTATTTATAAGTAATGGCCATGAAACCATGGGTGCTAAAATCGAATTAGGCAAATTGCAATCAGTACAAAACTTTCCTGATATCATTTAAACACTTTACATAAAAAATTTAATTCTTACGGGAAGATACCTAACTCAGCATAAGAAGTGGCGACTTTGTTAATAGCACATACGTATGCTGCTGTTCGCATATCTGGGATGGTTGGATTTGCCTTCCAAATATCCATAATTTCTCTGGTAGCATTTATCATAGTTTCTTCTAAACCACTGTGCACTAAATCAATTTCATCTGGGCCGTGTGCAATAATTTGTTTTTCAGAATCTGTAACTTTTTTTCCAGTTAACTCTTCTATTTGATGTAAGATATTAATATTGGTATTTTCAGTAAATCGTTTTTCTAAACGACCGTATCTTACATGACTTAAATTTTTCAACCACTCAAAATAAGAAACTGTCACACCGCCTGCATTTAAATACATATCTGGAATAACAAGAACACCTTTAGCAGTCAAAATTTCATCCGCCTCGGGGGTTAAAGGACCATTGGCTGCTTCGCCAATTATTTTTGCTTTAATACGTGGCGCATTATTTTGATCAATTACATTTTCTAAAGCAGCTGGAATTAATATTTCACATTCTAATTCTAGCGCCTCTCCACTATTTTTTAAATTAGTTGCTCCTGGGAAATTTAAAATACTTCCTGTCTTTTTACGGTGTTGAAAAACTTCTTCTTCATTCAACCCTTTTTCATTGTAAATAGCACCTTCAAATTCTGCAATGGCAACTACAATAGCGCCATTTTCTCTAAAGAATTTTGCACTATGATAACCCACATTTCCTAAACCTTGCACCACCACTTTTTTATTTTCAATTCCCACTGTTAAGCCTTGTTTTTTCATAACCTCTTCCATTAAACAAACTTCTCTCACGCCATAAAATACTCCCAAACCTGTGGCCTCTTTTCTTCCTCTCACTCCACCTAATGAAATTGGCTTTCCAGTAACGCATCCTGCAGCATCAATTTCCCCTGGCTTCAATGATTGATAAGTATCTACTATCCAAGCCATTTCTCTTTCACCTGTTCCATAATCGGGAGCCGGCACATCAATACCAGGACCTATAAAATTTTTCTTCACCAATTCTGAAGTGTATCTTCTAGTTATTTTTTCTAACTCATAAGGACTTAAAGATCTTGGACTAATTTTTATACCCCCTTTAGCGCCTCCAAAAGGTACATTCACAATGGCACATTTGTAAGTCATTAATGCCGCCAAAGCCATCACCTCATCTTGATTCACTGCCATACTGAAACGAATACCTCCTTTACAGGGTGACTTATGCTGAGAATGTTGTACACGATAAGCTTCAATTACTTCAATATGACCATCGTCCATTTTAACTGGAAAGCGCATACTATAAATACTGTTACAAGCTTTTATCTGTTCTAAGATACCCTGCTCCCAACTTGTAAATTTAGAAGCTTTATCAAAACTTCTTTCTACGCTTTGAAAGAAACTATATTCTTTGTTTTCTGACATAAACTTATTTTTTTTCGTTATTCTCTAATTGAGAGATTTTTTTATCAATGCTGGCAACATATAAAAATAATCCTACTAGTATTATGGTTACTATGGTCATCACTAAATAAATTTTACCTTGTTGAACCATCATGCTAGTATTATCGACTGCTTTAGTTTGTAAAAGTTGAAACATATTTTTTTATTTATACTTAATTTAAAGTGGGTTTGATGATTTGAAATTTTGAGCTTGTATTTTACAGTAGACCTTCTTTTTTCAATCTTATTAATTGAATTCTTATATGTAAAGTTGTTATCCAAACGCCTAACAAAGTCCAACCTATAACAGCTGGATAAAAAACTGTTCGCATGCTAGCAGACATGTCTTTTCCATTAAGACCAGGATTGCCTTCACTACCTTGGCCCCCTGGGTGTAATGATTCTGTTAATCTTGGTAAAATCCAAAGTGTAGGGAATAACATAAAAAATGAAAAAATATTGTAGACTGCAGAGAGTCTTGCTTTTTTTTCATTGTCGACCAAACTACCTCTTAAAACAAAATAGGCGAAATAAATAAGCAGCGCTATGGCAGCTCCATTTTGTTTTGGATCTCCCACCCATGGACTTCCCCATTGATAGTTTGCCCAAAAAGCTCCTGTAATAATTCCTAAAACTCCAAATAGCAAACCAGTAGATGCATAGGCCATAGAATAGGTATCAAAAATAGGATTAGGATGACGCAAGTATTTAATAGCATATACAAGAGATACCAATAAAAGAATCATCATTCCAAACCACATAGGCACATGAAAGAAAAAATTACGAATAGACTCTTGCAAGCGGTCGTCCAATTTGGGTACTTTAACTAAAAAACCATAAGTACAGGTATACACTAAAAGAATAAGAGATAAAATTTTCCACCAACGCGCTCTCAACATATTTTTACATGTTTTAAATCAAAAAACCAAAAACTAACAATTGTTTGCAAATTTACAACTTTACTATCAATTACCTAATTTTTGGAGTGAATCTTAGGTTAACAAAATTACTGCTTATGTCGTACATTTGCATTCCTAATTTTTCATGCCGTAACATGAAGCGAACTGCCCCGTAAGGCTGTAGTAAACTGAATGTGGCTATAAACTAAAAATAGACACAAATGAAACTTTCACAATTTAGGTACGATTTACCTTTAAATCTTATTGCACAATTTCCGACAAAAAAAAGAGAAGAAAGCAGACTCTTGGTGGTTAACCGTCAAAATGGTCATATGGAAAATCGTCATTTTGCTGATTTATTAGAGTATTATGATGATAAAGATGTCTTTGTGGTGAATAATACAAAGGTATTCCCTGCAAGAATGTATGGACGTAAAGAAAAAACAGGCGCTAAAATTGAAGTATTCTTATTAAGAGAATTAAATAAACCAAATCGTTTATGGGATGTGATTGTTGATCCCGCAAGAAAAATTCGTGTAGGCAATAAATTATATTTTGGAGAAAATGAAGAACTGGTGGCAGAAGTCATTGATAATACCACCAGCCGTGGACGTACCATTCGTTTTTTATGGGAAGGGGACGACGAAGGTTTTAGAAAAATGTTAGAATTCTTAGGAGAAACTCCTTTGCCAAAATATATTAAACGCAAGCCAGACGAAGAAGATAAAGAAAGATATCAAACTGTTTACGCAAAACATGAAGGCGCTGTGGCAGCACCCACTGCTGGATTACATTTTAGCAAGGAATTAATTAAAAAAAGTGAAATTATTGGAATAAGATTTGCCGAAGTAACCTTGCATACTGGATTAAGTACTTTCAGACCCATTGAAGTGGAAGACTTAAGTAAACATAAAATGGATGCTGAATATTTTAAGATAGATGAAGATGCTTGTAAAATAATCAATACAGCCAAAGAAAAAGGTAAACGAATTTGTTCAATTGGTACTACTGCGATGCGTGCCATGGAAAGTAGTGTTACAGCTCAACATTTATTGAAACCAGCAGAAGGTTGGACCAACCATTTTATTCACCCCCCTTACAATTTTAGTATAGCAGATAGTTTAGTAACCAACTTCCATTTACCTAAAACAAGTTTATTAATTATGACTTGTGCATTCGCAGGCTATGAATTAGCCATGGAAGCATACAAAAAAGCTATAAAAGATAAATACCGCTTTTTCTCTTATGGAGATGCTTTATTATTTATTTAAAAATATAAAAGCAAAATTTACAAATTAAATAAGCCCTTATTAATTAGCTGTAAGGTTTTAATTTTATGCTCACTAGGAATAAGCAATGAAATATTATGTGGACTCCCCCCATAACTTACCATCGTTACAGGTATTTCATTTATAGCTTGGAATAACTTATTAAGTACCGCATCGGTTTTGGCAATTTCATTACCCACAATAGACACAATGGTTTGATTTTTTTCCATTTCCACAATGGCAATATTATTTAATTCAGCAACAATCTCATGGACATGAGTATCATTATCAATGGTCACTGAAACGGCCACTTCAGAAGTAGTAATCATATCTATTGGTGTTTTATACTTTTCAAACACTTCAAATATTTTTCTTAAAAAACCATAGGCCAATAACATTCTACTACTTTTTATTTTGATGGCAGTAATGGCATCTTTAGCTGCTACTGCTTTCACACCTACACTACCTGCTTCTTTTTTGATCACAGTTCCAAGTGCAGTTGGTTGCATGGTATTTAATAATTTTACTGGAATATTTTCTTGTTGAGCTGGCCAAATACAAGTAGGATGTAAAATTTTTGCGCCAAAGTAGGCCAACTCGGCTGCTTCAGCAAAACTCAATTGCTCAATGGCTACTGTTTT
>CAZWTV010000127.1:0-4577 GCA_964637225.1 uncultured Sediminibacterium sp. | reverse complement strand
TATGAATATAATTTTACAAACACAAAGACTTTCTTTAAGAACTTGGGATACCAAAGATTTGTTAGATTGTATTGAGATGAATGAAGATGCTGAAGTGATGCGATATTTTCCAGCAAAGTATACAAAAGAACAAACTATTCAGTTTTATGATAGAGTACAGAAACACTTCTTGGAAAATGACTTTGGACTATATGTAGTGGAGCACACAAGTTCAAAAGTATTTATGGGATATACCGGTTTTATGATGGCTAATTTTGATGCACCTTTTACCCCATGTGTGGAAATTGGATGGCGTTTCAAGAAAGAGTTTTGGGGTAATGGATTTGCTACTGAAGCGGCAAAAGCCTGTATAGAATTTGGCTTCAATAAATTAAATTTTGATAAAATTTATTCATTTACGGCTACCACTAATGTAAAGTCTGAAAATGTGATGAAAAGAATTGGAATGGTGAAAACTGGAATTTTTAGTCATCCTAAAATAGATAAAGACCACATTTTGAATAAGCATCTTATTTATGAAATAAAAAAGTAACTAATAGCATCTCTTATGAATACAAATTTTTTAAATGCAGTACACCATGTAGCAATTATTTGTTCTGACTATAAAAAATCGAAAAATTTTTATACCAATATTTTAGGCTTCACAATACTTAGAGAAGTACACAGAGAACAAAGACAGTCTTATAAATTAGATCTTGCCTTAGATGATAAATATATCATCGAACTTTTTTCATTTCCTAATACACCTGCAAGGGCTTCAAGGCCAGAGTCATGTGGACTGCGTCACATTGCCTTTTCTGTTAAAAATATACAGGAATCTATTGCAATTTTAAGTGCAAAGGGGGTTGAATTAGAGCCCATTAGAATAGATGAATTTACCAATAGATCGTTTACTTTTTTTAATGACCCAGATGGTCTACCAATAGAGTTGTATGAAATAAAGTAAGCTAGGTATTTTTCATCTAATTTCTTATCTTTATTACATTATAAAATAACCAAAATTAAAAAAAATGAAAAAATTAGTTTCAGCTATTTTTATCTCTACTATGCTTTTTGCTTGTAATAATGAAGCTGCAAAAAAAGAGCAGTTAGAGAATGACAATGTAAAATTTTATGACCATGTATGGGATGTTGTCATTAATAAAGGCAATGTAAATTTTTTAGACACAGCTTATGCTGCTGATGTTGTATTACATACCGTTCCAGAAATTAAAGGGAAGGATAGTGCTAAAGCTTATTATGCTAATTATGTTACAGGTTTTAGTAATAGAGAATTTATTGTAAAAGAAATATTAGGTAAAGGCAATAAAGTTGTAAAATACTGGCAATTTAAAGGCACACACACAGGTACTTTCTTCGGTATACCTGCAACTGGTAAAACAGTAGATGTGATTGGTTGTACTATTGCTACAGTAGTAGATGGTAAAATAACTGAAGAGCAAGATTTCTTTGATAACTATGCTTTCTTACAACAAATAGGACTCATAAAATAAATTATTCATTACTTCATAATAAAAAGGCCTCGTCATAGCGAGGCTTTTTTATGGAGCTATTAAATTTTTATATAAGCACAAAGCTGTATTTTTCATAAAAGTATTAAATCCATTATCATAAATAGGATTACAGCCATTGCTAATAACTACAATGCCGAATTTTTCTTTTGGTTCAAAAAACATAATACTATATAGCCCATAAGCGGAGCCAGTATGACCTGTTAAAATTTTTCCTGGTATTAATTTTTCTGTTTTTAATAAAGCCAATCCATAATTTTCACTTGAGGATAAAGGACTTTGCATTTGTTTTGCACTTTTTTTTGAAATTATTCTTTTACCATTGGTTTTGCCTAAATTCATATGCATCATCATATACTTAGCTAAATCTGTCGCTGAAATTTTCATACCACCAGTAGGTGAAAAAATAGGAGTTGACTTACCTAATGTGTAATGCCTAATTTCCTCAGACCTTGGGGCATAAGCATCTGGAGAAGGTATAAATTTGGAAGTTTGTTTATTAAAATCATAAATAGTAGCAAAACGATTTTTATCTAAAGAATCTACTGCATAGCCACCATAAATAGATAAAGGATCTAAAATATGGTGTTTCACATATTCATCAAACCTTTCTCCAGAGTATTTTTCAATAATAGCGCCTATCATATTAAAATTTAGATTACAATACATATATCCATTTCCTGGTTCGTAATTATTATAACACAATGCATATCTTGGATTGATGGCTGGGTTAATAGAATCTAATGAAAAATATCCCTGACTATCATTAATGGATGATTGATGAGATAATAACATTTTTAAGGTTATGACTTTATTGGGGAAATTAGGATTTCTTAAAGGAAATCCAATTAAGTCACTAGCATCATCTTCTAATGTAAGTTTTTTAGCTTCCACTAATTGCATGATAGAAGTGGCTGAAAATGATTTTGAAATGGAAGCTATTCTAAATATACACTCATTGGTTAGTGGCTCATTGGTTTCTATATTCTTAAATCCAAAGGAATGGCTATATATTATTTTATTATTTTTTACCACTGCAACAGAGACCCCGACAACATTAGTTTGATTCATAATTTCACTTATACCCGTTTCAACGGCTGCTTCTTGAGCTTTAGTAAAAAAAGGTATAAACAAATAAATGAAACTTACTATAATGGCTAAAATGAACTTATTTTTTCTCATAGGAAATAAAATTTATGAATTAAGTTTGTAGGTACTAAGTTAAAAGTTTTAATACAATAAATATGATTAAAAGTATTGCCATAGATATGGATAATGTTATTGCAGATATTGAAACTCATTTAATTAATTGGTATGAAAGGGAATATAACGTAAAAGTAGACAGAGCTGCATTGCTGGGTGTATCGGAAGACCAGGCTTTTCCTGATAAAAAAGCTGCCCGACGTTTTATACACACTCCTGGTTTTTTTAGAACCGTTCCTCTCATGCCTGGTGCAGTAGAAGCAGTAGAAATTTTAAGAAAAAAATATGAAATTTATATAGTTTCTGCTGCAACAGAGTTTCCTTTATCACTAACTGAAAAGCATGCATGGCTTGCAGAGAATTTTCCTTTTATAAGCTGGAAAAATATAATTTTTTGTGGTAGTAAGGCAGTTATTAAAACCGATTATATGATTGATGACCATTGTAAAAATTTAGATTACTGTTTAGGTAAGCCAATATTATTTCACGCCTCACATAACATTAATATCAAACATCATTTTCGAGTAAATAATTGGGATGAGGTTTTAGATTATTTTGAAAAAGAAGAAGCTGGTTTGTAATGTAATAACTTACATTAAAAGTTAAAAAATATTTTATGAAAAAATGGATACTTTATACATGCTTTACCATACTAATTATTTTTGAAAGTGTAAGAGTGTATTTAATTATGCCCATGCTAGGCAGTCAAACATTTGATTCAATTTCTTGGGCTTATTTTTTGGGAAGTAATAAAAATATAATTCGTATTATTTTATATTTAATACTACTCATTCCCTTCATAAAAATTATTCAACAAGGGTCACTTAAGGAAAAAATAGCTTTAAGTTTTTTAAGCTTAATTTATATAGTTATTTTTTATGTTTTTACATTTAAGATGGAGGCAGATAAAATATTTTATGAGCCCACACGAACTTTTTTTTATAAAATAGCTGAAAATAAAATTCCAATCGAAAAATTAGTTATTGGAATAAATGAAAATGGAATGGCTAAAGCTTACCCTATACAATTAATAGGATATCATCATCAAGTCAGAGATGTTATTGGCCCAACACCAGTCATGGTTACTTATTGCACAGTGTGTAGAACTGGTAGAGTCTATAGTCCAATGATTAAAGGTAAATTAGAAAAATTTAGATTAGTGGGTATGGATCATTTCAATGCAATGTTTGAAGATGAGACTACTAAAAGTTGGTGGAGACAGGCCAATGGGGAGTGCATAGCTGGTCCATTAAAAGGTTATCGTTTAAATGAAATTAAATCTGAACAATTAAGTCTGAAAAGTTGGTTTAGAAAATATCCTGATGGAGAAGTACTTCAGCCCGATGAAAAGTTTGCTTCTTCATTTGCAAAAATGGATAATTATGATAAAGGAAAATCAAAAAGTAATTTAACGAAAAGAGATTACCGTTCTTGGCAATTTAAATCTTGGGTACTCGGTATTGATAATGGAATAGTTGCTAAAACTTATGATTGGAATTTTTTAGAAAAAAATAAAATTATTCAAGATTCTTTATTGAATTTACCTATACTAATTCTCTTGGAAAAAGATAGCGCTTCTTTTCATACCTACAACCGATTTATTAATAATATGAAATTAGAATTTCGAAAAATTAATGATACTTTATTGGATACTAATACACAGTCATTATGGAATTTTGATGGTATATGTATTGATGGAAAAATGAAAGGAGCCTCTTTATCTCCTATTGCAAGTTATCAGGAATATTTGCATTCTTGGGAGTATTTTCATCCAAAAAGTATTCGCTACCCTTTAGAAAGGTAACCTAAAAAAAATAATTTATGATAATAAACTTTTTTAAATATTTAATGTCTAATTTACTT
>CAZWTV010000126.1:0-4623 GCA_964637225.1 uncultured Sediminibacterium sp. | reverse complement strand
AAATAAACCCTACTATCTTATTCAAAATAAAAAAGGCTTCAAAACCACCTCTACTTCAGATACGCTCACTAAAAGAAAAAAAGGAGAACTTTATTTTAATAAAGGTCATTTACAAATTCTTGCCAATGAAATAGAAGTAATGAATGGTAAAATGTGGATAGAAAATGGCTTTGCAGCACCTCAGACATATTTCGATGGAGAGCATATAAGAATGAAGGACATTAATGCTCATATATTTAATGTAAGTTTTATAGAAGACACAATTCTTGCCAAAGTAAATTTACGAGTTAAAGAGCGCTCAGGTTTTGAAATAAAAAAACTAAATACTCAATTTAAATTGACTCCAGAAATAATGGAGTTTAGTAACCTATTATTAAAAACTAATAATAGCACTATAGGCAATTATTATGCAATGTTATACCAAGATATAGCAAATGATTTTCCCAACTACATTCATAAAGTAACCATGAAAGCTCATTTAGCCAATGCTAATGTAGATTTTGATGACATTGCTTATTTCGCTCCTGCCCTTAAAAATTTTCATCAAAAAGTAAATACTAGTTTTCATTTTTTAGGGTCTGTGGCCAACTTTGAAACACAAGACCTTAAAGCCAATTATAATAAGTCAACTGTAAGTGGCAACTTTTCCATGAAAGGAATCCCAGAGATGATTACTACTCAGATTAATTTTACCAATGTTAATGCAAAAACAAATTACAACGATATTACCCATTGGCTCAGTCAATTAAAAAGTACTGAACTAAACGTAACAAGTTTAGGAGATATCTATTTTAAAGGAGAATTTCATGGCAGTTTATACAATTTTGTAACTAAGGGCCAGATGAACACACAATTAGGCTTGGCCAATACTGAAATTAGATTAAAAATTCCCTCCAATGCCGAACCTAATTATGAAGGTTTACTTGAAACTAAAAACTTTAAAATTGGTAAACTTCTAAATAATGATTTAATTGGTTTTGTCAATTTCAATGGGAGTATTGCTGGGAGCTCCTTTCAATTAGACAAGATCAAAACCAAATTACAAGGAAATATAGATTCCATTGAAGTTAATAAATATGTATATACACATATTACTACTAACGGATTTTTACAAAAAAAAGCGTACAATGGTTTATTAGCTATTCAAGATAAGAATCTTAATTTCACAAGCAATGTAAATATTGACTTCAATCAAAAAAAACCAAAAATAGTGGCAGTAAGTAATTTAAATCATGCCAATTTAAATGCTTTAAATATTTCAAATAACGAAATTCAATTAGCGGGAAAATTAGATTTAAATTTTGAGGGTGATAGTATTGATAATTTTATTGGTTATGCCAAATTTTATAAAGGAAATTTAAAAGGATCAGCTAGTAGTTTACAATTCGACTCTCTAACCCTAAGTTCAAGTATTCAAAATGGGATAAAGAAAATATTAATATCAAGTGATGATATAAATGCGTCTATTATAGGTAAATTCAATATAAATCATTTGCCTGCTAGTGTTCAATATTTTTTACAACGCTACTACCCCACTTATATAAAAGTGCCCAAAAATTCAAGTGCTAATCAGGAATTTACCGTTCGTATCAAAACAAATTATTTTGAACCTTATTTAAAATTATTTAAAAAAGAAATTACTGGCTTTAATAACATATCTATTGAGGGTACTATAAATACAGTCAAACAAAATATAAGTATACAATCCAATATACCCTATGCAAGCTGGGATAGCTATGCTATTCAAAATGGTAAAATTTATTGTGTAGGAACTAAGGATTCGTTACACATAAGTATTAATGCTGGATCAATAAATATAACAGATAGCACTCAATTTTTACAACCTAATATAAGTATACATAGCAGTAATGATCGTTCAAGTATGACTGTTTATGCATTAAGTAAATCGGCTTTAGAGGAAATTATGTTGAAAGGATTACTTCAAACTCATAATGATGGTATTTCAATACAATGGCAACCTTCTTATTTTATTTTGAATCAAAAAAAATGGGAGATTAATAATTTAGCTAGTCTTATATTAAGAAAAAACAATATTAAAGCCTCTAATTTAATTATAAAACAAGGTATACAAGAATTTATTTTATCGAATTCAAAAACTGCAGAGAACGAATTACAACTTGAACTAAAGAATATCATACTGGGTGATTTTACTAAAATATTTTTTAGTTACCCTAAATTAGAAGGCCTCACACACGGAAAAATTCTATTCAAGAATATTTTAAACGACTTTGAATTGAATGCCAATTTGAATCTTGATCAATTTAGATTTAATGCAGATTCCATTGGTCTTGCACAATTGAAAATTGGCTATCAAAAATCGACAGGCAAAGTTCCATTTGATTTAAATTGTCCCAATACAGAGTATAATTTAGCTGCTATTGGAAGCTATTCGATAAAAAATGATACTAGCCCCTTAGATGCCATGCTTTATTTGCGACATTCAAAATTTAGCATGGTTCAACAATTTATAGGGGGAGTACTTACTCATTTAGAAGGTAAAGCAAATGGGGCTATTCATTTTGGAGGTAGAATTCAAAATCCTTATTTACTAGGCAGTGCCACTTTAGACAAAGCTTCTTTTTTAGTAGATTATACCAAAGTGAGATATTTCATAGACAGCAGTACCATTGAATTTAATGAGCAGGGTATTGACTTTGGAAACGTAGTAGTGAGAGATAGCAAAAGAAGGCAGGCGAATTTCAAAGGAAAAATTCTGAATCAAGGATTTAAACACTTAGTGTATGATATGGAAATGAATACTTCGAAAATTGAATTACTCAATACACAAGTTGCTGACAATGTGAATTTCTATGGTAATGCTGTAGGAAAAGGTACCATGACTATAAAAGGGCCAGAAGAAAATATAAAAATGTTGATTAATGTGGATGTGAATGATAGCGCTCATATATACTTACCCAACTCAACCAGTAAAGAAAGTGGTAAATCGGAATTTATCGTATTTAAAAAGTATGGTAAAACCGCTATAAAAAATGCAGATATCCCTGCCTATAATTTAGTAGTAGACCTGGAAGTAACTGCCAATAACAAAACCAAGATTGATTTAATCATGGATGAACTTACAGGTGATGTCATCAAAGCCGTTGGAAATGGAAGATTAAAAATTAGAGCAGGTAATATAGAACCTCTCACCATTAGAGGTAAATACAATATAGAATCGGGTAAGTATGATTTCAATTTCCAATCTTTTATTAAAAAACCATTTGACTTAATTCCAGAAGCCGGTAATTATATTGAATGGAATGGCGACCCCTATGAGGCCGAGATGCACATTGATGCAAGATATACTGCCGATAGAGTGAGTCTCAATGAATTATTAGGCAATAGTAACTTTAGTAACGCTGTAAGAACCTATAGAGGAAGTGTTTTTGTTATTGCAGCACTTCGTAATAAATTATCTCACCCTGATATTAAATTTAGCCTAGCCTTCCCTGCCGGTAATCCTATTAGTACAGACAATGAATTCTCTCAATTTATAACTCGATTAGAAAGAGATGAAAATGAAATATTGAAACAGGTTTCATTTTTAATAGTGTTTAATTCATTTGCACCCGTGAGCTTTAGCAATAGTAATAATAGTAATGCCTATACAGTAACTACCATAGGTATCAATACAATTTCAAATTTATTAACTAAAGAAATTAATAAGTCTGTAACCAATATTATAGAAAAAGTTACTGGAGATAAAAGTTTAAGATTTGATGTGGGCTCTTCAGTATATAATAGTGCTAATTTATTAGATCCAACGGGAGCTGGTTTTGCAATTAATGCCAACAAAATTGATAGGCAAAGAGTTAATTTGAAACTAGGAAAAAGTTTTCTTAACGATAATATAATTGTAAACGTTGGAGGAGATTTAGATTTCAATGTACGTAATACCACTAGTATTCAAAATGGTAATTTTCAATGGCTACCCGACTTAAATATTGAATTTATTTTAACTAAAGACCGTAAATTAAGAGCTATCATTTTCAATAGAAATAGTTTGGATATAAGTGGAACTAGCCTGGGCAGAAGAAATAGACAAGGTTTGAGTATATCCTATAGAAAAGATTTTGATAATTTTATTTTCTAAAAAATTATGACTTTGTCTTTAAAATAGGAATGGGCTGAAGCTTACATCCTTTTAATCGGTATACATAAAAATTTCTAAGTAACACTCCTTTGATCCTATAAGGTATCGTATCTGGCTTTTCAATACTAGAAAAATAAGAACCATACAAGGTAATTGGATTGGCGGGTAAACTTGAGGGCACTATGCAATAAGCATCTTCCCCCAATTCAATATTGGAAGTGTTTTGATTCAACCAAGCAAATTTATGAACATCCTCCAATTCGCCTATGGCAATTACTCTTTTTTGCACCAAAGGTGCTGTATAAAATAATAAATGCCCTGCAGGAAACCATTTATGTACAACTATAGGAGCATTACTAGACATCCTACCTTCTACTCTATCTTTATCAACAATAGTTTTAAATTTATCTGAAAAATAAGACCAACCAGTGACATCATTTATGGGATTGTATTCACCTAAATTTTCAAGCTTTTCAGAACCTAGTTGTTGGGGATAAAATTTAACAACA